>JAPUIX010000135.1 GCA_027296625.1 Gammaproteobacteria bacterium
GCTCGTACGCGACCGCGTTCCCCCCAGATCTCGATTTCGCTCACATAGGCGTGTCCGAAACCCCAATCCAGAAGGGCATGGATCCCGCATTTAAAGACGATCAGCGCAGAACCAGTCGTGTCCACCTTATAGCCTGCCTCACTCCCTAAGCAGGCAGCGAGAAAATCAGGCTCGTCACCTGTCAGACAACTTGCCGCGTGGAGTGTGTAGCAGCCAGCGTCCAAGAGTGCCCCGGCGCCAAGGGCTTTTTTGTAATTGTAAAACGGTAGGCAAAGCACGCGCTGCGAATACTCCTCCGTTATAGGGAGATGGTCGGGCCGATACCCAAGCCTGATTCCCATTGTTCCCGGTTGGATCGGGGATATTATGTGATTTCACTTGGTCTCAGTCTGAACACCATCATTCGCCGTGATATTTCGCCACGATTTCTTTCTGAATGGGTTAATCTCCAGCCTCATTCCGCTGATTGTTCCAGTTACTATGCTGAGAACGATACTGGCAAGACGATTGATAATAGCCACGCTGATAGCCAACTCCGGATTAACTGAGAACTGCATTAGCAAAAGAACCAACACGGCATCGTAGCCGCCTAATCCCATCGGCATCATTGACAGAATACCCGCAAACAAGCTAACGGTTGTAATCATAAAGATCACTCCCCAATCCAAATCAATGCCAAGTAATGAGAAGATAGCCCAGTGCCGCAGCACATGACTTGCGATATCCAACAACATAATGCAGGATGCCAGCGCAACAGAATGATATGTGATGGTAGTTAGGGCTCGTGTAAGTCCTCTAGCAGATTTGGCGACGGTATGCCCTATCCCACTTTCGCCGGCACTAGGAAAAAGTTTGGAACGTTGTTTCCAAATGAAAACTGTAAGGGCGAGAAGAAAAATCGATACAATATATATCATGATTAAATTGGTTTGTAGAATATTCTCTCTCGCCATTAGATAAACACCGGCTATACTGGTGAATCCCCAACAAGTGTAATTAATCAGACCATCCAGCATCAGCAATGTGGAGCAATGCATAATGCCAAGCCCAGCCCTGCGCTTTAGAAGATAAATCCTGGCCGGAAGGCCCATCTTTAGAGGCAAGGAAAAACTGATCAGTGCCGTCAATGAGAAGATATAAAACAGGATCCGATAGGCTGTATGTAACGAGCTTCGGAGATAGATGAACCAACGTAAAGGTTCTGCGAGGAAATGGGCGACCGTTGCCAACAGCAACGGAACTATATACATGAGATGAATTGAATCCGGCAGCGAGGGTAGGAATTCGCTCATCTTACCTATCGGCCTGCCCAGGCACCTTTAGAATCATCCAGCGGTGCAGGGACAACCCGCCGAACCAATTAAGCCGTCTATCCAACCAGGATGCACTACCGATGAGCATATTTAAACTTCGTGGAGAATGACGCAAAAGTAGCATTACTGGTAACAGGAGTGAGAAGAACAGCATGCCGCCAGTTGCGATTACAGTCACTCCCGCGCTGCGTGCGAGCGAAAGGTAATCTCGTGCATAAAATCCGTTTCCACCCGTGGAATTCTCCCTGCTTACGGGATGCAACCGTGCTACTAGGTCCATGTATTCTTGTCCTGGATCGAGAAAAAGCGCAACCCCACCCGGTTTCAATAGCTGGATCAGACTGCACATCACTTTTGCCCTGTCGCTCGCAGGGAGATACATGAGTGAGGTAATCGAGATTATGGTATTAAAAGATTGTGCCAAAAACGGCGCCTTCGACAAATCTGCGCAGACTACAGGGCGTCTGACGCTATCCTGATACAGCCTGCAAAAATTCATGGAGAAGTCCAGACCTGTAATGCTTATGTCAGGCCTGTTCACATTAATGATTTGGCTGATTCTTCCGAAACCACAACCTAGGTCTAATAGATTTGAACGGTTAACGACTAAGGGGAGAAATCTTTCGTTCAATATGCAGCTGTGATACTTGTGGATCTGTTTGTTGAGTTCCTTAGGTAGTTTTTTGAACAATACACTGGTTTCGTTACTGCCTTGTTCAGCAGCCCGTCGTTCCCAACGCTCGCGAATCTCATCATCGGGGACAGATGATTTCATAATTCGGTAGCGCGAATTACGCGCTGCGCCAAAATCCTGAGCTGCTGTGCCGATCGCTCGATAGACCAGCGCGTCCTCGCATACTGTCGCGATGCTTCGCCGATCTGCCGAAGTCGTTGCCGATCCGTAAGCGCTTGCTGTATTTTTTCGGCTAGGGATCTATGATTGCCAGATTTAAACACGAATCCCGTCTCTCCATCCTTGATGAGCGCTTTGAACAGCGCAAAATCAGGAATCACAACGGGCACACTTGCAGACATCGATTCTCTAACTGATGTCGGGATGAAGTGCTGAATCTGCTTGCTATAGGGAAAGACAAACAAGTCAACATGCGAAAATATTTCCGGCACGGTGACCACCGACTCAAATTTAACAGCATTTTCTGGCCATGAGTTGGATTTTGAGTTCAACACATATTTTCTGAAGGTGAGATTTTCAAATAGTGGTGATGCGATGATCAGTCGTACGCCGTCTTTCGCGAGGATAGCCCCTGTTTTAAGAAGTAGGTCCAAGCCCCTCACCTTAAGGACATGGTCAACTCTGTTCTTGTTCTGTTGATGCATTCCAGCCATGAACAGTACTGTCGGAGGGCCCGTTGATTTGAGATTGAGCGCTGGCCAGTGATCAAATCTCAGACCAGGATCTATTACGTCACCGTGCCAGTTATCCCGTTCCCCTAGCACTAAATGGCTGACGAGTCGATCAAGCTGCCCAGGCGACACCGATGCATCGATGGAATACATTATGGTCAGGCACGGCACACCATTCCGAGAACAGATACGGTCTACGCTGGCCATGTATGACTTATTGGCTAACCCGTAATATCGGCGGAAGGTTCCGTAGGGGAAGTGGCAAACGATCTCCGGGTGATTATCTTTGATAATCGAAGATAGATTACGCAGGATGCTGAGCAAATGCTGTGGCTTCCATCTACAGCACAAGATCCTATGCTCACACGGGAATGAGCTGTACTCGTGGGCCGGACGGCTCGTGAGGACGAAAAGCTGTTCGTGGCTCCAAAGCCAATCAACCAGATCACGGACAAAGTTTTTCCTGCCTTCCGTCCAGGGTGAACAGATTTCGGGCGCGACAATTAGAGTCTTCAAGATTTGGTACCAAATACTATGAACTGCTCTGCCAGGATTCGTAAGGGATTCGTCTTATGAAGTCTGCCAAACCAGAAAGCGAGATCCTGGGATATCAGCGCAGGAAGTATTAAATGTGTGCCTCCAATGCCGGTGATCCGTTGTACCCGAACACCTAATTCCTCGAACATGCGTTTTGTCGGATTGATCCGGTTGTAGATACTGTAAGGCGCAATGCGTCTATAACGTACAAGATTGTAGATTAAATAAGGGAGTGCCATGATCCAACGGCTGGACCAATTGTCGAAATCTACCAAGATATAACCTCCAGGCCTAAGTATTCTCAGCATCTCCCTTAGCAACTCGCGCTGCTCTTTATGAGGAAACAAATGCAAAAATCTTGTCGATACAACTAAATCGAAACTGGAATCGGGAAATGGCAACGAGGTTACGTCCGATTCCAAAAACTTCCCGTTCACTTCATGAACTGTTTTGACACGTTCCATGGCCTGTGTAAGCATCTCTGGTGTTAGGTCACAAGCAAGGAGACTGAAACCCAATTCGACCAAAAGAGCACTGGTATGTCCCGTCCCGCAGGCGACCTCGAGCAGGCTAAGATCACGGTCAAGCCGCCCTAGGGTTTCGCTAATGCCTTCATGGTGCAACAGCTGGAAAAGCTTTCCATAGCGTGATTCGTAACGTAAACGGTGATAGACGTTCGCTTCTTCTGCATAGAAATCTCTGAACCGCTTGGTATCGTTCATTTTTGCCTGCCCCGAAGAGTCCATTTCGAATCATTCAAAAAACATTACTATATTTATTAACCTTGATTGTGCTTACGTTTAATATAGGTGGTTTAAAAAGGCGCGCTCACACTGTGGTCACTCCTCCAACCCACCTGGAGTAGACGCCGTAGTTGTTGTCACTGGTGACGCTAGTCAAAAAATCTGCCCCGGTCGGTTAAGTGTAGTCGACCGTGCAAAGATCTGGTGCTCATCTGGCGTTTGCACTGGTAGCGGCCATGTAAACGTGCTTCTATAATTAGACACAATTGATTATAAGCAAGTTAATTTCGGCGAGGGACGCAAGGGCCGCTTTGCTATCATTGTATATGTGGTGGGGTATCCGCCGTCACTCTCTTTTATTGCTGACATCGTACATACATTGAGAACGGATAGAAATCCTGGTACGCAAGATATGCGAGCAGTGGAATAAACGGTTTGTATTTTATTGGGCTTGATAATTTTTGGAATTTTCTGAGCCGTTACCTATGTGGGATCCGTGATGATGCAAAACGTCTGGCATCAAGAATAAAAGAAGAACTTCAGGATCGTCAGAATGTGACCGCATGAAACGTGGTGTCTCGGACAACCGAGACCATATTTTCAGCGAATTGCTCGAATGGGCACAAATAATATGTGTTGATTGGCTCAGCGGTTGATTGACACATAGGGGATTAACCAGATTTTACTAATAAAATATTGGCGACGTCGCGCTAGCCACAAATCCTCTGAACAGCACGAATGACGTCCTCCACATCGGTGTCAGTGAGTTTCGCCGATAATGGCAGGCTGACCGTTTGTTGGCCGATGCGCGTGGCATTGGGGTAATCTTTCGCTCGCCAGCCGAAGGTGCGTTGGTAGTACGGATGTTCGGGTATGCTCAAGTAATGGACCCCGACGCCGATGTTTTGCTGTGTCATGGCATCGAGGAAGGCGTCACGGCCCATCCCCGTTGCTTCTTCGTTGACTAATAGGGTGTAGAGATGATAGGCGTGGCGTGTGTCCGCTGGCGGCTCTGGGGGCCGGTAGATAGGGAGTTTACTGAAGGCCTGTTGGTAATGGTCCCAAATGGCCTTCCGGCGATTCCAATTTTTGTCTACGCGGGCCAATTGATGAATACCAATGGCCGCTTGGAGGTCCATCATGTTGTATTTAAAACCACAATCTTCAACCTGATAGTGCTTATACCCTACATCGCTAAAGCGTTTCCACGCGTCTTGACTCAGTCCGTGAAGCGCGAGGGACTTGATGCGTTTAATGTGTTCGGGATCGTGCGCGATGTTCATACCGCCTTCGCCGGTAACCACATTTTTCGTAACGTAAAAACTGAAGCAACCAAAATCTCCAATCGTTCCTGCTTTACGTCCCTTAAACTCTGTTTCGATGGCGTGCGCACAATCTTCGATGACGAGCAGTTTATGACGCTCTGCAATTTCCATGATTGCATCCATATCACAGGCACGTCCAGCAAAGTGGACAGGCAAAATAGCCCGTGTTTTAGGCGTAATACATGCTTCAATCGAATCTGGGTCAATGTTCATCGAATGCACATCGACATCCGCCAATACGGGCGTTGCGCCGGCGTGAATGATGGCATTCACCGTCGCACAAAAGGTCAATGCTGTGGTAATGACCTCATCGCCCGGCGCGAGATTAGCAGCACGTAAGCTAAGATGCAGCGCGGCTGTGCAGGAACTTAGAGCAGCGACTAAGGATGAATCGACTCCCTTATATCCGGCGAAATCGCCTTCGAATTGGGTAACCTTGGGACCGGTACCCAACCATCCCGAGCGCATCGTGACGAGGACTTCATCGATTTCGGCTTGCTCTATTTGCGGTGCACCGAACACCAGAAGTTCGCTCCGCATGGGGTCGAATTTGGGGGTTTGCTTTTTGGAGTTGTCGTTCAAGAGTGCGGTAGGATTTTATTGTTATTGCTTATCATAATTTGGTTGGCCTCAAACAGAGATTCGAACGTCCCGGCGTCGGTCCAACGGCCACGGCAAATATCGTATTGAAGCTGATTCTTTTCTATGTATGCATTGTTGACAGTGGTGATCTCAAACTCACCGCGCGCCGAAGGTTTAATACTTCGAATGATGTCGAAGATCTGATCATCGTAGAAGTAGAGCCCTATAACGGCGTACGATGATTTGGGATTGCTCGGTTTTTCCTGAATCTCAAGAACCTGATGCTCATCGAGCGCTGCAACGCCGAAGCGTTCCGGATCACCCACTTTTTTCAGGAGAACACGCGCACCTTTGTCTTGTTTCTGGAAATTGTCTGCATAAGGCGCAATGCTATATTCGAAAACATTATCGCCGAGAATAACGCAGATTTTTTCGGCTACGATGAAATCTTCTGCCAACGCGAGCGCGTGCGCAATTCCACCCACTTTCTCCTGAACTTTGTAGCTGAGGATGCACCCAAACTCCTCTCCACTACCAAGGCAGCGAACGACGTCGCCCATGTGCAGGGTACTGGTTACGACCAAAATGCTTCGAATCCCCGCACCTGTAAGCTGCCTGATCGGGTGGAACAGCATTGGCTCGGCGCCGACGGGGAGTAGGTGCTTATTTGTTGCTTTTGTTAGTGGATGCAGCCGTGTACCAAGCCCGCCGGCCAATATGACCCCTTTCATTGCTTAACCCAGTCCCAACCGTTCGCCCTGATAGCTTCCTGATATTACTCGTTCACACCAATCGAGATTTTTCATATACCAGTGGACCGTCTTACGTAAACCTGAAGCAAAGCTCTCCTGTGGTTGCCAGTCAAGTTCCGTCTGGAGCTTTTCAGTGCTCATAGCGTAGCGCAGATCATGTCCCGGGCGGTCAGTTACGAACTCTATGAGATTGCTGTGTGGGTTGTTGCCTTTGTTGGGACTGAGTTCATCAAGCAGGCCGCACAGCGTGTGGACTACTTCAATATTCGCCATTTCGCAGTGACCGCCGATGTTGTAACTCGCTCCGACCTTACCGCGCAGCAAGATCTGATATAAGGCGCGAACGTGGTCTTCTACATAAAGCCAGTCACGAACGTTCTTTCCCGTACCGTAAACGGGCAGTGGCTCTCCCTTCAATGCAGCCAGGATGATTAGTGGAATGAGCTTTTCTGGAAACTGATAGGGGCCGTAGTTGTTGGAACAGTTACTGATGGTGACGGGTAGACCAAAAGTATGATACCAGCTGCGTACTAGGTGGTCCGCCGCTGCCTTGCTTGCAGAATAGGGCGAGTTTGGCGCATACGGTGTCGTTTCGGAAAATGCTGGATCAGACGGTTCCAACGATCCGAAAACCTCATCCGTGGAGGTGTGGTGGAATCTGAAATTGCGTTGCTGCTCGGGTAGCAGGCCACGCCAATAGTCCCTTGCTGCCTCGAGCAGCGTGTAGGTGCCGACGATGTTGGAGTGAATAAAGGCGCTGGGAGAATCAATGGATCGATCAACATGCGATTCAGCTGCGAGATGTACAATCGCGTCGGGCGCAAAATCCATAACAATATTCCGCATAGCGGAAGCGTCGCATATGTCTACTTGTGCAAATGAGTAACGGGTAGAATCCTCAAAATCTTGAATGGTCAATAGGCTTCCAGGAAAAGTTAGCTTATCGACGTTAAAAATCTCGACATCGGTCTCGTCCAAGAGATACCGAATCAGGTTAGATCCAATAAAGCCGGCGCCACCGGTTACTAAGATTTTCAATGTTTAATCCCCAAATTATGGACAGGGCATTACCTTTGTGAACTTACATTGTATATGGGACATGAGGGCAGGCAAGATCAAAGGCCACTGAACTCATGTGATCTGTGACGTAGTTCTTTTTAAATGCTGTACGTTGGGCGAAGTCGGTTGAGCGTCTTTAATCGGATTGCATGACCGATGTTTTAGTTAGAGTAAGCCGGCAACGTGTGGCTCAATCGTCCTAAGGATGGCCTTGTATATTTTGGGATTACCCGCGGCGATGTTACCGCTCTGAAGGTAATCATGACCCCCATTCATGTCACTTACCAACCCACCAGCTTCTTGAACGAGGAGGACCCCCGCCGCCATGTCCCATTCTCGTAGCCCAAACTCCCAAAAGCCATCGAAACGGCCACAGGCCACATAGGCCAGATCTAAAGCAGCAGATCCGGCTCGTCTGATCCCGGATGTAGTGGGGAACAAAGACTTAAAGGTGGCAAGGTAGACCTCAAGTCGTTTTTGGTCTTTAAATGGGAATCCCGTGCCAAGCAGTGCGCCTTCCAGCTTAGTTTGTCGACTTACCCGGATCCGCCGATCATTCAATAAAGCCCCTGATCCGCGGGTGGCGGTAAACAGTTCCTGGCGAAGCGGGTCATACACGACGCCCTGTTCGAGCACGCCCTTGTGCATCAGCGCAATGGATACGGCAAACTGCGGGAAACCGTGAAGATAATTGGTAGTGCCGTCCAAAGGGTCGATAATCCATTGATACGCATCGTCTCCTTGTCTACCGCTCTCTTCAGCAAGGATGGCATGATGGGGATATGCCTTATGTATAGTTCGGATGATCGCGTCTTCGGCCTGCCGGTCCACCTCTGTGACGAAGTCATTGTACCCTTTTGTGGTTACCTCTAGGCCCTGAACCCGGTCCATATGTCTTACAATGATATCCCCAGCGGTACGGGCTGCGCGGGCAGCAATGTTGAGCATGGGGTGCATGTGGGATCTCTGCTTGTTTGGCCATGGGCATTGTACGGGCCGATTCACGATCATTGAAGGTTGCAACGACAAACCTGATGATTGCGGCATGACCTTGCAGATAGTTGACAATATTCGCATGGTGCTCGTCGCGACCAGCCATTCCGGCAATATCGGCGCGGCCGCCCGAGCGATGAAAGCCATGGGCCAGCGACGGCTCTACCTCGTTCGGCCAAAGACGTTCCCTTGTGCGGAGGCCACGGCGCGTGCCGCCGGCGCGGATGATGTATTAGCAGAAGCACAGATGTTTCGATCACTCCAGGAGGCCCTTGCGGGATGTGGCCTTGTTATCGGGACGAGTGCGCGCCAACGGAGCATCTCCTGGCCCACACTTGATCCGGTTGGTTGCGCGGGTCGGGTTGTGCAGGAAGCGCAAAGCGGTGAGGTCGCGTTAGTCTTTGGGCGCGAGCGCACAGGACTTACCAACGAAGAGCTCGATCTATGTAATTACGTTGTGCAGATACCTACCGATCCAGCATTTAACTCATTGAACGTGGCTGCCGCGGTTCAGATCATCAGCTATGAAATTATGAAGGCGGCCTCTAGCAACGATCGATCAAAGGATCACGATGAGGGTGACGCACCGCTCGCAACTGCCGAGCAGATGACACAATTCTACACGCATCTCGAGCGGTTAATGATCGAAATCACGTTTATGGATCCAGATAAGCCGCGCCGGCTCATGCGTCGCCTAAAGCGCCTCTTTAACCGCGCGCAACCCGATCAGAATGAGATCAATATACTGCGGGGAATACTGGCGGCCGCCGAGAAGGCGGTGAGAAATGCTCGTGATTAAGGACTATCCGGTGTTCTCGATTCGTACGCTCTCCTCACGGCGTGCCTCGACTGTGCCAATTCGCCAGGCTCTCTCCCCTGAATCTTGAAGACACCGTAAGGCATCTTGCGCGTCTTCTTCTGGGATGCAGGCAACCATACCGATCCCACAATTAAACGTTCGGTACATTTCCTTGGTCTCAATTCGGCCTTTCTCTTGCAACCACTGGAAAATTGGCAGGTGATCCCACGTGGATGCATCAATGTTCGCACACGCAGTTGACGGCAACATTCGAGGGATGTTTTCGATTAACCCACCACCCGTGATGTGTGCTAGGCCATGCACCGGCACCTTCACTATCAACTGGCGTATGGGTTGGACGTATACGCGAGTCGGTTCTAACAGGACAGCGCCAAGCGGCTCGCCAAAGAAGTCTTGCTCTAGGTCCGCTTTTCCCCGTGCTATCACTTTGCGGATGAGGGAGTAGCCATTGGCGTGAGGCCCGTTGGATGCAATACCGATAAGCGCGTCTCCGATTGTGACCTGATGCCCATCGATACAGTCGTCTCGTTCGACAATGCCAACGCAAAATCCAGCCAGATCATAGTCGCCCACGGCATACAGATCCGGCATCTCCGCAGTCTCGCCACCAACCAGTGCCGTGCCCGCCAGTTCACAGCCGTGGGCAATCCCGGAGATAACCTCCGTTGCCAGGTCCACGTCGAGGCGCGCACAGGCGTAATAGTCAAGAAAGAATAATGGCTCAGCACCCTGTACGATGAGGTCATTCACGCACATCGCAACGAGATCAATGCCGATGGTGTTGTGTTTGCCCATGGCGAGTGCGAGCTTCAGCTTGGTTCCAACGCCATCGGTGGTGGATACCAGGATCGGTTTCCGGTAATCAAGCTTTGACAGATCAAACAATGCGCCAAAGCCTCCCAATCGGCCCATGACGCCCGGGCGTTGTGTGCGATCCGCGATAGCTTTGATGCGATCGATCAGCCGGTCGCCCCGGTCGACGCTAACACCTGCGTCCTCATAGGTGAGAGGGGATTGATCACGAGAGCTCACGGGAAGTAATGGTATCGGGCAAGCCTGGGCCGCTGCAAATCTTGACTTGGGATGGGCTCTCGCATAGCGTGCCGCGCATGAGCCGTTACATACGTATCCTCTGCCTGATTGCACTCTTTTCCCCCGGGATATCATCCGCTGCGAATGTGTCTGGTCTGTACGAAGCGGAGGTACCCGTTATCGATCAAGCCGCTGCCACACGTGAGAAGGGGGTAGCAACAGCGCTTCGCGTGGTGTTGGTCAAGGTGACCGGTGACCGAAATGTGGCCAGCCGATCGGCTATTGTGCCTTTGCTGGAGGAGGCCCAGCGCTACGTCCAGCAATATCGTTATCGTGCGGTCTCGCCGACGACAGCCGATGGTTCAGTGTTGCCGGAGGAAAGCCTAGAGCTTTGGGTGCGTTTCGACGCTGGGACGCTTGATAAACGGCTCCGGGATCTTGGAGTGCCAATATGGGGGAAGCAGCGCCCGTCGACGCTCGTGTGGCTGGTGGTGGAAGATGAGGGCGGGCGTCGACTGATCGGCACGGATGAGGAATCCGAATATCTATCTGTTCTGAAAGAGCGGGCAAGCGTGCGGGGGATCCCAATGCTTATCCCTCTGCTGGACCTCGAAGACAATGCGCGTCTCAAGCCCAGCGATGTGTGGGGGGGGTTTAGAGAGCCTATCCTAAAGGCATCCGAACGATATCATTCGGACACGGTGCTTTCTGGGCGGATCGTGCCCATTTTTCCGGGACTGTGGGAGGCGCGTTGGGAATTTTATCTGGATGGACAGTCCGTAAGCTGGATCTCCCAGGGAGATCTTCCGGCATTTGTAATTGATGAAGGAATTGACACGCTTGCTGATAATCTAGCCGCGCGGTTTGTTCGTACAGGGGTGTATACAGAGAAAACTGGCGTGGAAGTGGTCGTAACGGATATCTTTAACGTGGACGAGTATGCGCGGACACTGCACTATCTGCAATCCTTAAAGGCGGTGACTGGCGTTCAGGTCAAACGTGTTGATCCTGGCAAAGTGACGTTTCTTGTCACGGCACATGGCGGTGCGGATGCAATCGCGCAAGCAGTTTCGCTAGGCAAAACGCTGGAGCGGATTACATATAGTGCCGGGCCGTCCTATCGATTGTTGCGCTAGTGAGGATCATCGCATCGTGGCGATTGGACAGGAGTCTTCTCTCGCGGCTGGTATTATGGATCTGATGTTCCCGCCACACAGATCGTACGAAATACCCCTTAATGCATCATGGACGTGATCGACCGTAGTGGTGTTCAATTGCCTCTCGGATTTGCTCCACAGGAGGCAGTTACCTTCGCGACATATCTTCCGGGTCCTAATGGCTATGTGGTCCGGTTTCTGCAACGTTTGTGCGACGGCATCGAAAAGGGAAGTGTTTACCTTTGGGGTCGACGTGACACGGGCAAAACTCACCTTCTGCAGGCGACTTGTCAGCAGGTCGCTGAGCACGGCGGAAGATCGGTGTATCTGCCGTTATCACAGATAGCTCGGCTATCCACGGGGGTGCTGGAGGATCTAGAGGAGCTCGACGTTATTTGTGTCGATGATGTTGACAAGATTGCGGGACACAGCAATTGGGAACAGGCGCTGTTTCATCTGTACAACCGTTTACGTGAGTGCAGCAAGCCCATGGTCGTCACCGGGCGGACCAGCCCACGGGCATTGGGCCTGCAACTCATTGATCTAACTACTCGGCTTGGCTGGGGGCTTGTGTTCCAGCTTAAGGCACTCGCCGATGATGAGAAGGTTAGGGCCTTACAGCAGTGCGCAGTGGCGCGTGGCTTTGAGCTACCCGTTGACGTTGGAGATTTTCTGTTGAGGCGCTGCCCGCGTGACATGGGGGCGCTGTTTGACTTATTGAATCAGCTGGATGAGGCATCGCTCGCGGCACAGCGCCGCCTCACCGTACCCTTTGTCAAGACCTTGCTTGATATCTAACGCACAAGCGCTCAAGCACTCGGAGCAAATTGACACCCGATCCAAAAAACACAGAGATAAAAGCACCGTTCGGTAGATCCTATCTGTAGAGGGATGTTATCTTTGCCTGCAGTGGCTGATGGGATGCTTCTCCGGTCAGGACCACGAGCACCCAGAAGGGGGGACGGCTATGCAGGTTAATCGCGTCGAGGCTAGTCAGGGCTGGGCTTGGATCACATGCGGATGGCGGCTCTTCATGGCCAGTCCCGGCCTGTGGATTGCTTTGCTAATCATCTACCTCGCCATTGAGGTGATCTTGTCATTCATACCCGGTGTTGGTGGGCTGATTCTGATGGTCATATCCCCGGCACTCTATGGGGGTATGCTCTACGGGGCCCGATCGCTTGATCGTGGAGGAGAACTCGGGGTTGGGCATTTGTTTATTGGTTTCACCGATCCCAAGATGCGCGGGCCGTTACTCAGCCTTGGGGGACTGCTTTTGCTCGCGCTCGTCGTGACGCTTGTCATTGGTCAAGTTCTTTCAGGCGGCGCGTTACTACCTGCACTTGGGCAGGCTCAGACAGGCCAGCCACAAGCGTTAGCAGGTGGTGTTTTGATCGCCGTGCTCGTGAGCCTTTCAATTTGGTTACTGGTGTTGATGGCCTTTATTTATGCGTCGCCACTGGTGATGTTTTCCGGTGGCAAACCGATACCTGCACTGAAAAGCAGTTTTGTGGCCTGTCTTCGCAACTTTCTACCGGTCTCGGTCTTCAGTCTCATTTATCTCGGCTTGGCGATCGTGGCCGCGATTCCATTTGGTCTGGGGTTTCTTGTCTTAATCCCTGTAACCTTTGGTGCCTTGTATTGCAGTTATAAGAGTATCTATGGGGATGGATGATGCGCCCTGCTGCACCTCTCGCGGGCTATTGGGGTTCCTCGTTACGTTGATTGCGTTGCCCTCCCAGAATTGAGCGCCTGTGTTATACGCGCAAGCCGCGTGCCGAGCGCAATGCAGAGTCTTTTTTCCTCCTCGGAAACCGCCCGATCACTGTCTACCCCCGCCACATGGGATGCCCCGTACGGCGTGCCACCACTCGTGGTGGTGAACAAATCGGATTCTTGGTATGGCAGGCCCACAAGCAGCATGCCGTGATGCAGCAGCGGCAGCATCATGGACAATAAGGTACTTTCTTGGCCGCCGTGAAGGCTTGCGGTTGAGGTGAAAACGGCTGCTGGTTTACCGCTCAATAGGCCGGATACCCAGAGATCACCGGTGCCGTCGAGAAAATACTTGAGTGGCGCCGCCATATTGCCGAAGCGCGTCGGGCTACCCAACGCCAGCGCCGCGCACTCCTTCAGATCGTCGTGAGTGGCATACGGTGCGCCGGCTGACGGAATAGGCTCTTCCACGGCTTCACAGACTTCGGAAACTGCCGGGACAGTACGGAGCCGTGCCTGGCAATCTGAGATTTCTTCGATGCCGCGGGCCACATACTGGGCCATCTGAGCGACGTTTCCGTGGCGAGAGTAGTAGAGCACGAGGATATCCATCGGCACATGTCCAGGTTAGAGGATTTCGAGAACCTTCTCGGGTGGACGTCCGATCCGCGCCTTGCTCTTGCTTAGAACAATGGGGCGTTCAATCAAAATGGGATAGTCAAGCATCGCCGAGATCAGCGCCTCTCGGCTCAACGCTTTGTCATCGAGTTTTTCTTGCTTATATACGCTCTCATTCTTTCTCATCAGGTCCCGGGGCTCCAATTCCAGCAACGCCAAGATTCTCTCTAGGGTCGCCCTGTCCGGCGGTGTCTTGAGATACTCGATGACATCCGGATCGATGTTTCGCTTGCGAATGAGATCGAGCGTCTGTCGAGATTTTGAACAGCGCGGATTGTGGTAGATAGTCACTTTCATAGAATGCCTATCCTTCGTCCTGTCTAAAGAAATGCTATTCTACTCGAGGTTGCGCCTGTCAATGAATAATTCCAATCTATCACGCTGACGTTGCCGCTTGAACTGTGTAAAACGGGTAAATATTAGATGACGGTCTATGATTCGCAAGAATTTGTTTGCGTTCTCATCGATGCTCATGTTGTCAATGACGTATAATCAAATCCAATGAAATCATTGCGGCGCTTCAACTAGCGTTCTGATCTGGACAGACTCTTATGCCAAGGCGAGTGCTTGACAAAATCATAAACCAATGCAAGTGGATCATGGATTTTCTTGTGTTTGTTACGAGACAGTTCATGGCCGACGGGTGTCAGCGAACTGCAGCATCGCTTTCCTATACGACGGTTTTGTCTTTGGTCCCGTTGATAGCCGTTATGTTCGTCGCTCTCAAGGCATTTCCGGTATACCAAGACCTCGGCAATGAAATCCAAGATTATATCTTTCGAAATTTTGTGCCCGCCGCGAGTGAATCCGTGCAGAGCCATATCCAGCAGTTTGCGACCCGTGCTACGCAACTGACTGCCGCCGGGATCATCTTTTTGGTGCTCATTGCGGTCATGATGATGGTAACCATTGAAAATGCCTTAAATAAGATTTGGCGGGTGCATGCAAAACGTCACGCACTATCGAGCTTCGCGATGTATTGGGCGGTACTCACACTCGGCCCGTTACTAGTCGGGGTGGGATTAGTAGCGACATCGTATGTCGTCTCGTTACCATTGGTTTCGGACGTGGAAGTACGGCTTGGTCTCAAGACCCGGTTTATTGCATGGACGCCCTTCGTAACGACAACGCTCGCATTTACGCTCTTGTACATGCTGGTGCCCAACCGACGCGTACCGTTTCGCCCTGCGGTAATCGGCGGTGTCGTGGCCGCGCTGTTATTCGAAGTGGCCAAGCGGGGCTTTGCCTTCTACGTCACACATTTCCCGACCTATGAGGCGATCTATGGCGCCCTGGTCAGCATTCCGCTGTTCCTGGTTTGGGTATATTTATCTTGGCTTGTGATCCTGCTCGGCGCAGAGATCACCCGTAGCCTGGTCACGTTTCCGACCTGGCGCCGACATGTCAAGGCATATGGTGATGAGGGCTTCTTTGTCGCCGCCTACCGTACCATCGGGCAGCTGTGGGAGGCTCAAAGGCGGGGTCGCTCGATTTCGACGGAGGAGATCGTCAAGAAGGAGCGGCGCATCGACGATGAGCGTGCCACGGCGGTGCTCGACCGGCTTGTGCAGGCCCGGTGGGTGCATCGGACGGCGTCCGGTAAGTGGGTCTTGTCGCGGGATCTGGGTCAGCAGACCTTGCTGGAACTCTACGAGTCGGTGCCAGGTCCCCTGCCTGTCACGAACGCGAGCGGGGGTCAGCAGGATGAGTGGGACACGGCCTTGCGTACTGTGCTCGAGGGTCAAGGCAAGTCGATGCAGGTCCCGTTAAAATCCCTTTATGAGGGCAGCCCGTAAGCTGCAACGGTTGCGTGGGGCTATGTGCGCTTGTAGCTGAATTGCTCCAGGGAGGCAGTTGACTCTAACAATTTATCTGCACGGACCTGGAACGTCTCCTCGCCTACACTGATCTCCAAGGAACGGCCTTCTTGGTATAGCCCGTTTGTTGTGATCAAAGAGATCTCTCGATCTTGTTCGGGTGTGGCAATAAGAATGGCCCGCCGATGTTCCGTATCAGCCGGCCCCCCAACGAGCGCACACACCGTTGCCGGTCGGACCTTCGATGCAAGGATCTGAATTCCCAATTTATGTTCCATGTTTTTATGGATCATCAACCAGCGCACGACACCGATTGTCCAATCGTCTTCGGTACCATTATGCCCGGGCATCTTAAGACCGACGAGTTCGCCGATGCGAACAGGCTGCTGGAGCTTTGCATTCTTGAATACGGCAAGGCCGCCAGGCCCCTGATTGATGACATTCCAGTTTTCTGCGGAATAGACGCGTGCGCGTTGCGCGGGTTGCCTCTGGTTGATCTTTTCCCGTACGATGATTTCGCCTTCCTCCTCCGCGTCCTGAATGGCTTTGACAAAGTCGTGTTGGCCGTTCAAGTAAAAGTAGGTGGCATTAATTCCGCAGGTTATCTCCATGGTTGTCGCCTTGGGCTCTCGCGGAAACGCTCGCCGGGGTGGGAGCCCCCAAACCTTCAATAAATGACCTAGCAGCACCTTCGCGTAGTGCGGGGAAAATTGAAGCCTCGCGTCCCGGCCATGTCCTGATTGGATCCGATCGAGATGCTGCTGGACGATGCCCTCCAATGGTCTGCAGTCAAATAAGCGATGATGGTCGGTGATCGTCTCAAACCGAAACTTTACATACGGTATCGGTCGCGTATCGCTCTTTAGATCCACAACAAAATACCCACTTGCTTCCTTGACTGGCTGAAATCCGCCTAGATGCGTTTGAGTTGCCCATTCCTCAAGCTGGTCGTAGATCTCCCAGATTGCGCCATAGGGGAGCTGGTGGGGATCGCCAACGGCCGCCAGCAGGATCTGTTTGTACGTATGGTCAATGGTTGTTTGCTTATCGCTGTCGTCGTCGGGCGTGTCTAGCAACGTCATATGTTCATTAAGCCGTTCCGCCAGTTCATAGATCGAGCTAAGCTCTCGCCACACATTCTTTGGCGTTGGCGCGTATCCTTGAAAACTGAGTATCAATGCATGCGCCAGGTAGTGCATGCCGAAGAGCATGCCTTCAATCGGTGGTTTGCTTTTTCCCCACAGTGATTTTTTTGAAACACTGTCATTCAATATGAGTTTGCAGGCAAAGGCCATTTCAACAGCAAGCTTTTTCATCGCCGCAACCTGCATGTGCGCTGTCTCGATGCTCTGGAGATTCCGTTCAGCGCTGGACTTGATGCGGGACTCGATAAAGTATTGATAGGGACGGTGATAAAGCTGCACCAGTTCAAGCCGAGTCGAAGGCTTGACGGATTGTATGTTGGTTGCTCGGAGCGCCGCCTGTAGAAGCTGACTGGTGCTTTCAAAATCAGTGTAGGGCAGGGAATTCAGCCATTCCTCGACATGGATGGGACGGGTTTCGACGAGCTTACCTTTCGCGGTGTCTCTTGTCGGGATGGAATCTTGTTCGGGATTCATGTGCCTTCGTCCCATTCAACGGTCATGCTGAGGGAGCAATCGGTTTCGGCCCGAGTGCAGCATTGCAGGGGGAGTCTGTTATGGGCACGCGTCCCGTAACGGCTTGCAACTGATCGACTTCGTTGGGCCTCGTCTGGCTCACTGCTCTGGGCCTCTTTTTGTCTGTGCCGCCGCGCACCGGGCACGCGGGGCCTGAATGCTAAATATAACCACAACGCAATAAGGTTTCCAGAAAAACGGGAGGGCCTGGGGAGGCACCGGCGGGGGTTATCATCAAGGCAGCGGGGCCCCGAAACGCCAGACGGGGACGCTTTGCGCCTATTGGGGTAAGCCTTACCCCATCTAAAGGGTCAGTGCCTCATACTCGTCGTGACGTTGCAATTTCCGGCCTGATCGGGGACATTTTTAGCCGTTTTGTGGATAGCAACCAAGGTTACCCATGACGGGGTGTAGGCACTGCTTTGTGTCGGGACGCGTTCAGGGCGTGTTTTTCCGGGCCGAGACGGGCCAGCAGGCGCGAGGACTCGGTCTTACCGGCTGGGTGCGTAACGTGCCGGACGGGCGGGTCGAGGTGATGGCCTGTGGCAAGCCCACTGACGTGGAACAGCTGTGTGCCTGGCTGTGGCACGGTCCTGACTTCGCAGAGGTCACAAATGTGACATGCGAGCCGGCGGACGATCAGGGCCTTGATCGTTTTGAAGTCCGCTAAATCGGCGCGACTTCGGTTGGCATGGTCAGCGCGCTTTTCGAGATTCTGGACTCGATAAATGGAATGACTTCGCTGAGTGGCACCTGTTGAGATTCGGCATCGACTCGCCCCTTATACTCCGCTTCCTCGATATCGAGTCCTCGATCGCTGACAACCAGTCTGTGCGGGATACCGATAAGCTCCATGTCGGCAAACATGACCCCGGGCCGTTCTTGGCGATCATCCAGTAATACCTCGATGCTCGCTGCGGACAACGTGTTGTAAAGTGTCATAACGGCGTCGCGCAGCCTGCGTGATTTGTGCATATTTATCGGTATAAGCGCGAGAGCGAAAGGCGCGATCGCCGTCGGCCAAATAATCCCGTGTTCATCGTGATTTTGTTCTATTGATGCGGCGACAATTCGGGAAACGCCAATGCCATAGCACCCCATAATCAGGTTCACAGCATCACCGTTCTCGTCGAGACACACAGCCTTCATCGTTGCACTGTACTTATCGCCCAGCTGAAAGATGTGTCCTACCTCGATGCCGCGGGCGATATCCAGGGTGCCTTTCCCATCCGGACTGGGATCGCCTTTGATTGCGTTTCGAACGTCAGCGACCTTCGGCTCGGGCAAGTCACGTCCCCAGTTGACTCCGATCAGGTGTTGCCCTGCTTCATTGGCACCGCACACGAAGTCTGCGAGGTGCGCGGCCTGATGATCGACAATCACAGGAACCATGAGGCCTACAGGGCCAATGGAACCAAGCTCACAACCGATAACTGCGCTGACCTCGGCTTCGTCAGCGAAAGTAAGCGGGGCAGCGACCTCAGGTAACTTTTCAACCTTCACTTTGTTGAGTTCATGATCGCCCCTCAGCACGATTGCAACCAGACCGCCGTCCGAACCCGTAACCAATAGCGTCTTTGCGCAGCGCTCGGGGGGCACTTTTAGGTAACGGCTTACCTCCTCGATGGTGTGCTGGTTGGGAGTGTTAACGCGTTGCATCACCTCTTTAAGTTTCGGCCGCGGGCCCTTCGGTGGGAGGGCTTCTGCCAATTCAAGGTTTGCGGCATAGCTGTTCTCATTATTGAAAGCAATGCGGTCCTCGCCGGAGGATGCCAGCACATGAAACTCGTGGGATAAGCTTCCCCCGATGTTCCCCGTTCCGGCACGAACGGCTCGAAACTTCAAGCCCATGCGGGTGAAGATGCGCGAATAGACCTCATACATCAGTTCATAGGTTTCTTGCAACGAACCTTGAGTTAAGTGAAACGAGTAGGCATCCTTCATTAGGAATTCGCGGGCCCGCATGATGCCAAAACGCGGTCTCACCTCATCCCGGAACTTAGTTTGGATTTGGTAAAAGTTCGCTGGGAGTTGTTTGTAGCTACGGATCTCGCGGCGGACCAGGTCTGTGATGATCTCTTCATGCGTAGGGCCGAGGCAGAAGTCACGCTGATGCCGGTCCTTCAGGCGTAACAACTCAGGACCATACTCGTCCCATCGGCCCGACTCTTGCCAGAGTTCAGCCGGCTGGACACCGGGCATCCACAGCTCCTGTGCGCCGACGGCATCCATCTCGTCGCGAATGATCGCTTCCACCTTGCGTAAGACCCGTAATCCCAGTGGCAACCAGGTATAGATGCCGGCGGCCAGCTGACGGACCATACCGGCGCGCACCATTAACTGGTGACTTACGACCTCCGCGTCAGCCGGTGGATCCCTCAGTGTCGCCAGCAGAAATTGGGAAATACGCATGGTGATGTAGCACGCCCGGATGAAGAGATTGCGGATTCTACCCCAAACGGGGCCGCAAGCGCATGGCGTCGTGTCGTGACCACCCGGCTAACTAGGTCGTTGGTTGGGATGTTGGGTATGAAACGCTCGCGGAGCCGATGCAAGTCTCCTTTCCTGGGAGATGGCTTCTACCAGCCGAAAATTGATCGCAAATTACTTGCAATACTTATCGACGTCTGCCTGGTACTTTTTGATGGCCGCCCGGTGTTCCTCGTCGGTTCGTATGACCCACTCGCCCGATTCATCCTTTGAACGTACTCGTCGCCTATTTTGTAGTTCTGTGAGATTTCTTGTTGCGATCTGACAGTTCGTTGCCATAGCCGCCTTAAGCTCGTTGGCCTTACGCTGCTCTTCGGCCTGTGTTGCCCTTTCCTTACGTAATGTGTCTAGCTGCCTCTGAGTCTCTTGCAATTCATTGATTGCATCGTCCGAATCCGCCGGCTGCGGCGGCGGTTTGATGGACTCCGCTTGCTGACCAGGGGGGGGATTCTGCCCGTAATGCACCACACCTTCTTCATCAATCCATTTATAGATTCTGGCGGACAGCGGAGATGATCCAAACACCCACAGGAGTAACAAGGTGGCGAGTAACACAGTGACTGGTGTGAGTTTCTGCATTGGCCTTGATCTCAAGCACGCCGGCACGCTGTCGCTTACAGTGAAGCATATCTTGGCCAGCGGCGCTATGCACAGGCCCCCGAAAACGACGGGTGCCGGAACAACCCAGCCCGCCAAGCTGAAGCTCCCGTGGCAGGCTGGGCGCCCGTCGTTGAGGTGCCCGGTGCGCCTAGTGGGGGCCGCATCTTGACCTCTGGAGCGAATGCCAGTAACGTTTTGTAGTTTCACTGTATTTTTTGTGTGTTCACAGTAATGTTTGGAGTTGTTGGGTGTGGGCAAGTCAAGAGAAAACCTGCGCGGTGCTGAAATCTTCGTCCGCTGCTTAAAGGATGAAGGGGTCGAGCATATTTTTGGCTACCCCGGTGGCGCCGTGCTACACATCTATGACGCGCTGTTTAAACAGGATGATGTAAAGCATATCCTGGTTCGCCACGAGCAAGGCGCCACCCATGCAGCCGACGGGTATGCGCGTGCGACTGGCAAACCTGGTGTCGTGCTCGTCACCTCGGGTCCAGGCGCCACGAACTGTGTTACAGGCATCGCCACCGCCTATATGGACTCTATCCCGATGGTGGTTTTTACCGGACAGGTGCCGACACAGCTCATTGGCAATGATGCATTCCAGGAGGTCGATGCCATTGGCATCACGCGCCCCTGTGTGAAGCATAACTTCCTGGTTAGGGACGTAAGGGATCTGGCGTTGACCATCAAGAAGGCATTTTATATCGCATCGAGCGGCCGTCCCGGGCCCGTTGTGGTGGATGTTCCCAAGGACGTGACCGCTGATACCTGCGAATATGACTATCCTGAACACGTTGAGCTACGGTCCTATAGGCCAGTGACCAAGGGGCATCCAGGCCAGATAAAGAGAGCCGTGTCGCTGATCCTGTCGGCCAAGCGCCCGATGATCTATTCGGGTGGGGGCGTCATTCTCGATGATGCCAGTGACGCGCTTGTCGAGTTCACGCAACGTTTAGGGTACCCCATAACCAATACCCTCATGGGACTCGGCGGTTATTCAGCTACGGACAAGCAATTTATCGGTATGCTCGGGATGCACGGGACCTACGAGGCTAATATGGCGATGCATCAATGTGATGTGCTGATTGCGATTGGTGCTCGCTTCGATGACCGGGTGACGGGGGATCTGGAGAAATTCTGTCCCGAAGCGAAGATCGTGCACATCGACATTGATCCTTCATCCATATCCAAGAACGTTCCTGTTGATATACCGATTGTTGGCAGTGTGGGCAACGTGCTGCGTGACATGATCCAGTTGATCAAGCAAGGTAAGGTCAAGCCGGATCAAAAGGCCCTTGACGCTTGGTGGCAGCAGATCAAGCAGTGGCAGAGCATGGACTGCCTCAAGTACAACAGGAAGAGTAAGGTTATCAAGCCGCAATACGTTCTTGAGAAGCTCTATGAGCTGACCAAAGGCGACGCCTATGTAACTTCTGACGTCGGCCAGCACCAGATGTGGGCAGCGCAATTCTATAAGTTTACCAAGCCTCGGCGCTGGATTAACTCGGGCGGGCTTGGCACTATGGGATTCGGACTACCCGCTGCCATGGGCGTGCAGGTACGCTTTCCTAATGAAGTCGTCTGTTGCGTTACTGGTGAGGCCAGTCTGGTTATGTGTATTCAGGAACTATCAACGTGCAAACAATATGACCTGCCGCTCAAAATCATTAACCTCAACAACCGCTATATGGGGATGGTCCGCCAGTGGCAAGAATTTTTCTACGCTGGGCGCTATTCATATTCCTATATGGAGGCATTACCGGATTTCGTCAAGTTGGCAGAGAGCTTCGGTCATGTTGGCATGCAGATCAAGCAAACGGGTGACGTAGAAGCCGCATTAAAGGAAGCGCTAGGAATGAAGGATCGTCTGGTGCTTATGGATTTTATCACTGACCAGACCGAGAACGTTTATCCCATGATCGCATCGGGTAAGGGCCAGCATGAGATGCACCTTTCGCCAGAAAGGGAACTGGCCTGAACATGCGCCATATCCTGTCGTTATTGTTGGAAAATGAAGCGGGCACACTCTCACGAGTTGCCGGGCTATTCTCCGCACGCAGTTACAATATCGAATGTCTCACGGTTGCCCCGACTGAAGATCCGACGGTGTCGCGCATGACGCTGGTTACTGACGGGTCGGACGAGATCATCGAGCAGATCACGAAACAGCTGAACAAGATGATCGATGTGATCAAGGTCGTTGACCTGGAGAACAATAAGCACATTGAACGGGAGTTGGTGCTGGTCAAAATCATGGCCAAGGGCGCTAGTCGGGATGAACTTAAAAGGCTTGTCGACATTTTTCGTGGTCGTGTCATTGATGTCACAGAAACCACATATACCATCGAACTGACTGGTAACGGTGGCAAGGTCAATGCATTTATCGAAGCACTCGACAAAAAGTCGATTATTGAAGTCGTGCGTTCCGGTGTGTCGGGCATCGCCCGTGGCGATAAAGGGGTGCACGTCTAAGCCATCATACGGTTTAATGAACGTGGCCCCAATGCCGGTGCCGTCAGATTAATTTAGCAAGGGGCATCGAAAAATGAATATCTATTATGACAAGGACGCTGATCTTGCTCTGATTAAGGGGAAACAGGTCGCCATTGTTGGTTACGGCTCCCAAGGACATGCCCATGCCAACAACTTGAATGATTCCGGCGTCAGGGTTGTGGTCGGCCTGCGCAGTGGGTCCCCCTCCGAGGCGAAGGCCAAGGCTGCTGGGATCACTACAAAGCCCATTGATGAGGCAGTCAAGGGCGCGGATGTCGTTATGATCCTCGCGCCCGACGAGGACCAAGCTCGTTTATATCGAGAAGCGATTGAACCGAATATCAAGCAGGGAGCCGCGTTGGGCTTTGCCCACGGTTTTAATATCCATTTTGGACAGATTGAGCCGCGCGCCGATTTGGATGTGATCATGGTTGCGCCCAAGGGGCCAGGGCATCTGGTACGTTCCACATACGTCCAGGGAGGTGGGGTCCCATGCCTTATCGCCGTCTTTCAAGACGTGTCCGGAAAGGCAAAGGACATCGCATTGTCTTATGCATCGGCGAATGGTGGTGGACGCGCAGGCATCATCGAAACCACCTTCCGCGACGAGACGGAGACTGATCTGTTCGGCGAACAGGTGGTGCTCTGTGGCGGGATGACGGCATTGGTTCAAGCGGGATTTGAGACCTTGATTGATGCCGGTTATGCACCGGAGATGGCCTACTTTGAATGTCTCCATGAGCTAAAATTAATCGTTGACCTGATGTATGAAGGCGGCATCGCCAATATGCGCTACTCAATATCGAACACTGCGGAATACGGCGATTTCACCCGTGGCCCCCGCATTATTAATGATGATACCCGCGAGGAGATGAAACGGATCCTTGCCGAAATCCAGAACGGCGCATTTGCCCGCGAGTTCATTCTGGAGAACCAGGCAGGTGCAGCGACGCTCAAGGCCATGCGTCGCAGGGGGCTTGAGCACCCCATCGAGCGAGTAGGGGCAGGTTTAAGGGAAATGATGCCGTGGATTAAGGCTAATCGATTAGTGGATCAGGCAAAAAACTGATAACAGCCGCTGTGTGAGGCGACTTTTTGAAAAGCAAGGATGCAGAGGCGGTTCTCGGATGAACCTATTAAACAGTATCTCATAGAAAAGGCGGTTGCGTATCGGGAAGTCGATCGATCCAACATAATTCAGCACGATGCCTACAAACCGCTATCCGGTAATTGCCCGCGAAGGTTGGCCAGTTCTGTTGGCTATTGCGATGATCGCAATTGTCCTTAACAACGTGATTGGCTTGCTTGCTGCCGTTCCCGTGTGGGCGTTGTTTGGCAGCATGGTGTATCTTTTTCGCGATCCGCCTCGCAATGTGCCAGCTAGTCCGCTCGCCGTTGTGAGCCCTGTGCACGGCACAGTCATCGTGGTGGACAATGTGCGAGATCAGTGGCTCCAGCGCGAAGCGCAGCATGTCCAGATCAAAATGTCCTGTGTGGAGATTTTTTCCTTACGCAGTCCAATTGAGGGTAAGCTGATAAAGCAATGGTCATCCCGCTTCAAAGATGACGGCCTGGTCGGGCGCGATAACCAGCAACATGCGTTCTGGATCCAGACGGACGAGCAGGATGATGTCCTTTTCGCGGTAACGGCTCCCGGTTTGACTTCCCGTCTCAGATTCTATGTGAGCCCTGGCGAAAGGGTGGGGCAGGGCCAACGGTGCGGCTATCTATATTTTGGTGGTGTCGTCGATGTGCTAGCGCCCGTCAATACACGGGTCAGCATCAACGTCGGTGATAAGGTTATTGCCGGTTCGTCGGTCCTCGCCCAGTTGGTCCATGAAAGTGGTGTTACGGTGCTCTCAGCGGTGGGCGCTGCGCCCGTCAACAAAACTTTGGAACGAATTTAGGCCAGTCCAACGTGGAAAAACGTCGCAGAGGAATCTATCTACTGCCGAATCTGTTTACGACAGCTGCATTGTTTGCTGGTTTCTATGCCATTGTGGCTGCTATGAACAGCCGTTTTGGCGTGGCCGCCATCGCTATTTTCATCGCCATGGTTCTCGACGGCATTGATGGCAGGGTCGCTCGGCTGACAAACACGCAGAGCGACTTTGGTGTGCACTATGACAGTCTGTCCGATATGGTATGTTTTGGCCTTGCGCCGGCCCTTATCATGTACCAATGGTCGCTGTTCGGGTTGGGAAAGGTGGGTTGGTTGGCCGCCTTCATCTATGCAGCAGCTGCTACATTGCGTCTTGCCCGCTTTAACACCCAAGTAGGGATCGCCGACAAGCGCTATTTCCAGGGCCTTGCAACTCCTGCGGCAGCGGCCCTCATTGCAGGGACTGTTTGGCTTGGCGACCGCTACGGGCTAAGGGACGGGACCACCGTTATTCCCTTTGCTTTCTGCATAACCATTGCGGCGGGGCTATTGATGGTCAGCAACATTCGATACCATAGTTTTAAGCAGCTCGACCTAAAAGGCCGGGTGCCTTTTGTCACGGTCTTGGTTATCGTGTTTGTGTTTGTATTTGTATCAATCGAACCCTCCCTCGTGCTATTTTCGCTCTTTATGCTCTATGCCTTGTCTGGCCCCGTTATGACCTTGGCTGTTTTGCGAAAGCATCGTGCAGCTCGTAAGTCACTTGACACCTCAAGGGATGCCGAGCGCAGGTAGGGCTTGGAAAACTCGCGGAATCCCGCTATATTCTTAACGGGTGAAGCGAGAAAATGATTTGGGAACCCCTGTGAAAGGCACCACATACAAATTTTTTGGACTTTCCTGTTGCCCTCTAATGGTGCCGGGCCTACGATCCTTGCTGTGCCTGCCGCTAACGCGGCTGCTGCCCTAGTCAGGGCAGAACAAATCGCATTCCTAAATTTCACTATTAGAACGTTCCTTAGCGCGAGAGCGCTTGAGCGGAGTTTTTATGTCGGTAATTCAAATATTAGTGGTAGATTAAGCAACGGAGTGGGGCCATGAAAGATAGGTTGATCATATTCGATACAACGCTCCGAGATGGGGAGCAGAGTCCTGGCGCGTCTATGAATCGGGACGAGAAGCTCCGTATCGCCAAGGCGCTGGAAAAAATGGGTGTTGATGTGATTGAATCAGGATTCCCTATCGCAAGTCGCGGGGATTTCGAAGCTGTTCAGAGTGTCGCCGCCGCAGTCACGGAAAGTATCGTTTGTGGTCTTGCGCGAGCGCTTGAAAAAGATATTGACGTTGCGGCTGATGCACTGAAAAAAGCGAAGTCTGCACGGATTCATACATTTATCGCCACCTCTCCCATCCATATGGAGAAGAAGCTTCGGATGAAACCCGAGGAGGTGCTCGAGCAAGCTGTGCGTGCTGTTAAGCGGGCGCGCCAATATACGGATGATGTGGAATTTTCGCCGGAGGATGCTGGGCGTTCGGATAGCGACTTTCTTTGCCGAGTATTAGAAGCCGTTATTGACGCGGGCGCAAAAACGGTGAATATCCCGGACACGGTGGGTTATAGTTTTCCGCATCACTTTGGCGCGCTTATAAAGGAGCTCATAGAACGTGTGCCGAATTCTGATAAAGCCGTTTTCTCGGTCCACTGTCACAATGATCTCGGTCTTGCCGTAGGCAATTCGTTGTCTGCGGTGATGAACGGCGCCCGTCAGGTTGAATGCACGATCAACGGATTGGGTGAGCGTGCCGGGAATGCGGCCCTTGAAGAGGTGGTGATGGCAGTTCGGACACGACAAGACATTTTTCCATGTGATGTCGGACTCGACACGACTCAGATCTTAAACTGTTCTCGGTTGGTATCGAATATCACTGGATTTCCTGTACAGCCGAATAAAGCGATTGTCGGCGCAAATGCTTTTGCCCATGAGTCGGGAATTCACCAGGACGGCGTGCTGAAAAGCCGTGATACGTATGAAATCATGCGTGCTGAGGAGGTTGGCTGGAAGGCCAATCGTATGGTGCTCGGCAAACATTCCGGTCGGAACGCATTCCGGACGCGCCTTAAGGAGCTCAATGTGGAATTCGACCGTGAGGAGGACCTTAACGCGGCGTTTATTCGATTTAAAGAACTCGCCGACAAGAAGCATGAGATCTTTGATGAAGATCTCCAGGCGATCGTTACCGATACTACGCATGATGCGGCTAATGAACGGGTTAAACTTGTAGCGCTGAGAGTATGTTCGGAAACCGGTGAGACTCCGAAGGCTGCTGTCACTTTGGTCGTCGATGGTGAGGAGAAACAGAGTACGGCCGACGGTAGTGGGCCGGTGGACGCCACATTCAAGGGTATTGAGCGTATTATCAACAGTGGTTGCGTGCTGCAACTCTACTCGGTCAACGCCATTACCACGGGTACGGATTCCCAGGGAGAAGTGACCGTGCGCGTGGACAAGGGAGGACGGATCGTCAATGGGCAAGGTGCCGATACTGATATCGTGATCGCGTCGGCTAAGGCATATATTAATGCACTCAATAAAATTCTTGATCCTGTGACGCGGACGCACCCGCAAGTATGAGCGTTACCCACCGGCAACAGCAATATCTTCGGGCGATGGGGATCGACGTGTGGGTGCGGCGTGGCCCAGAGGCCAAAGAAAAGGCGCCAGCCAAGCCGACCGTGCCACAACGGAGCGCTGCGGGTGGAACCGTGGTGGCGGACATTGATGCCATTGCCCAGATGGACTGGGAAACGTTGCGGAAAACGGTAGCGGGCTGTGTGCGGTGCGCGCTCCATGAGAGCCGTAGTCAAACCGTATTCGGCGTTGGTTCTCGGACGGCGGACTGGCTACTTGTCGGTGAGGCGCCTGGTGTTGATGAGGACAGAAAGGGGGAGCCCTTTGTTGGACGGGCCGGTCAGTTGCTGAATGCTATGTTACTGGCAATGGGGCTTAAGCGAGAGGAGGTATTCATCGCTAACATTCTGAAATGTTGGCCTCCGAAGAACCGTGATCCGGGGCCAGAAGAAGTTATGTGTTGCGAGCCTTATCTTAAGCGGCAGATTCAGCTGATAGAGCCTAAGATCATTCTGGCGTTGGGCCGAGTTGCGGCACATAATCTCCTAAAAGCGGACACGCCGATTGGACGCATGCGTGGTAAACGATATGAGTACTTGAGCCTCGGTATCCCCGTGGTGGTGACCTATCATCCCGCTTATCTGTTGCGTTCACCTAGGGAGAAACAAAAGGTCTGGCAAGATCTACAGTTTGGGAAACGTGTATTGGAAGGTATGCTATGAGCGCGGTTCTTCAATCGCCGGTTATCCAGTTTCGTCCTATGCACGAGACAGATCTGGCTGAGGTGATGGTGATCGAACAGGAAGCGTATGCTTTCCCTTGGTCGCCGGGCATTTTTTGTGATTGCTTGCATGTTGGGTACTGCTGCTGGGTTTTGGAACAGGATGGTGTCGTCGATGCCTATGCAGTAATGTCAATGGGTGCCGGCGAGTCGCATATCCTTAATCTGTGTGTGAGACCCACGGTTCAGAGGTCAGGATTAGGCGGGGCGATGTTGCGACATCTGCTCATGTTGGCGCGCAAATACAAAGCAGAATGCATGTTGCTTGAAGTTAGGCCCTCGAACAGGGCAGCTTTGCGCCTGTATCGTTCAGCAGGCTTCGACGAGGTGGGGATGCGGCGTCGCTACTATCCTGCGACAAGGGGACGCGAGGATGCGTTGATTTTGGCCCGCAACCTGGAATAAGACTCGTATCGTTTGATCGTTGATCCTTTAAAGGCCAACTTGCTATGGCATCATCAGCCCGTTTCGCACCCAAGAAAGTTGACGCGAATGCGCTGGCTGTGCCGACCATCGAGTCCTGTATTGGCAATACGCCGTTAGTTAGATTGCAGCGCTTGCCGGGCGATCGCCGTAATCTACTTCTGGTGAAGCTCGAAGGTGACAATCCTGCTGGCTCTGTGAAGGATCGCCCGGCCATTAGCATGCTTAATGGTGCTGAAGCCCGCGGGGAGATTCAGCGAGGCGATACCCTCATTGAGGCTACCAGCGGGAATACCGGGATCGCACTTGCGATGGTGGCGGCGATAAAGGGCTACCGAATGGTGCTGGTGATGCCCGATCACTTGAGCGCCGAACGGGTTGCCGTGATGAAGGCTTTTGGGGCCGAGATCATTTTAACGCCAGGCAAAGGGAGCATGGAGACCGCAAGGGATGTCGCCCGAGAAATGGAGGTGGCAGGCGAGGGCAGGGTTCTGGACCAGTTCGCCAACCCGGATAACGCACGCGCCCATTACGAGGGCACGGGGCCAGAGATCTGGCGAGACACCGAGCGCCGCATCACCCACTTTGTCAGTGCGATGGGGACCACCGGCACGATCATGGGAGTATCCAGGTACCTTAAGGAGCAGGACCCAAGTATTCAGATCATCGGTGTACAGCCTGAAGACGGCACCTGCATTCCGGGGATCCGGCGTTGGCCTACCGCGTACGTGCCGAAAATCTTCGAACCTCACCGTGTTGACCGGGTCATAGATGTGGGCCAGACGGAGGCCGAAGAGACCACCCGGGCGCTGGCCGCCCGTGAGGGTATCTTTGCTGGGATATCTTCCGGGGGCGCCGTGGCCGCAGCACTCCGGCTCTCGGGTGAGCTTGAGAATGCGGTCATCGTCACGATCATTTGCGACCGGGGAGATCGCTATCTGTCGACGGACGTGTTTCCAGGCGCTTAGTGGGCATCCGCCTCTCGCTATCGGCGGGCTGCTCGTCATCTTTTCGTTTTCAGCAACAATTCCCGCCGCGACTGTCGAATCCATTCGGCTTACCCTCGATAGTGTTCAAGCACCATTGTGGCGGGCGCACGGTGTATCGATAGAGCTTACTTTGCGAGGGCGTGAGCGTGCAGAACTTCGCCTTCACGCGGAACGTCTCGAGCTGCCCTGGCCTGTCGACTCACTTGCCGACATTCGCTTGGATTGCCTGGCGGCAATCGAGGCCCAGGAAATAGCGTGTGAGGAGGGCACGCTTGCGCTACAAAGCGCTGTGCTCGATGCGCCGCACCTCAACGTAGCGTTTCGCTATGGAGTTAGTGACGGCACGCTCGCGTTCACCGTTGCCGATGGGCCCGTTGCCGGTGGCACCCTCGCGGTTGAGGGACGTCTTGCCGGGCAGCGCTGGGACCTTCACGTTCAAGGCGTAGATTTGAGAGCACAGCGTTTGAGCGAGGCACTCCGGGCGTTGTCACTGTGGCCGGAGGGGTATGTGATAGAGCACGGAAGGTTGAGCACGACAGCGCGCATCAGGGGCGAAGGCGGATCGGTCGTTCGCTTGGAGGCCAAAGGGCGTGTGGCGGCTTTGGCTTTCGACGGTCCAAGTGCCGGTGAAGATGTTAACGCGGAGTATGACTTCACGCTTGAGCGTGGTGCGGCAGGTTGGGTAGCAGAAGTAGAAGGGGCGCTCACCCAGGGTCTTGTATTTATCGAACCGGGTCTGAAAGTGGGTTCTATTTCACCAGGTTTTACATTCGATGTGCAGGGAGATCCTCTTAGGCTCCACGTCGCCGCAGGATGGAATGCAGAAGCAAAGCAGCTCAGCCTCAGTTATGGTTTCTTAGACCATCCCGGGGTCGTGCGCGCCGACGGTGCTGCGTTGCTGTCATTGGGTAGTGACAGTCCAGTTCAGATGCTGACACTAAAAGCGGCGCAGGCTCAGATGGGACCGTTGTATGAAACCTATCTTCAGCCGCTCCTTATCAGTTCAAGTTTTAATGCGCTGAGCGCTACTGGACAGATCGATCTCGAGATCAAATTGGACTCAGGGCGTCTGTCCGAAATCCTCTTGGGCTTCGAGCATGTCGAGATACGGGACACACAAGGGCGTTTCGGCATTGCTGATGTGAATGGTAGCTTTGCCTTTAGCAGTGCGTCTGAGCCGCGGCTGAGCGAGCTGCAATGGGGCGGCGCCAGTCTTTATCGCCTCGATTTTGGTGCAGGGTCGCTGGCAGCCGTTACTCAGGATCGGTCGTTGCGTTTAGTGGGCGACACATTTATCCCGTTTCTTGACGGGGGGTTGCGCATCGACACGTTAGCGTATCAACAGGCAGCACCCGACGAGATTGGGCTTGAATTCGGAGGCGTGCTTACGCCCGTTTCATTAGAAGCGTTTTGCCGTGCCATGGATTGGCCGATTTTGTCGGGTAAAGTGTCAGGAATCATTCCAGGGCTACACTACAAGGATAAGGCACTGACAATAGATGGCAAGGTGCTCGTCAGGGCGTTTGATGGCAATGTCGTGGTCCATAATTTAGTGGTTGAAGATCTATTCGGAACCGTGCCTGTTCTTGACACGGACATCGATTTCAAGGGGTTGGATCTTGAGCCACTGACCCAGGCATTTTCCTTTGGTAGGATTGAAGGAAGGCTGGGCGGTGTAGTGCGTCAGTTGCGAATGGAGGACTGGCAGCCTGTGTCCTTTAAAGCAAGCTTCTATACGCCGGAGGGCGACCAATCCCGTCACCGCATCAGTCGGAAGGCTATCGATAACTTGACGACTTTGGGTGGTGGAGGTGCCTCGACAGCGATTTCAAATACGTTTATCGGTGTATTCAAAGAATTCTCCTATGATCGCCTAGGACTAAGCTGTCATCTCTCGAACGGCGTCTGTGAGATGGGCGGAGTGGGACCGGCAAATGGCGGTTATTACATCGTGAAGCGTGGCTTGCTGCCGCCCTGGATCGATGTGAAAGGTTTCAATCGGGAGGTCGACTGGGCGGTATTAGTGGATCGGCTTAAGGTCATAACGCAGGGAGGCAGCCCCGTAATTAAGTGATGTGCGTGGTACTATCCTGCGACATCGGGAACTCAGTGGGATCATTTTGGTACGAAGTAAAACACGGCTCAGTAATCATATGATCTGTTAAATTCCCTAGAGAGGATGAATGAATGGCGAAACTGCTAAGACTGATCGTTGGTTTGTTGGGTTTCAGCTTGATGGCCTGTGTGACGGTGAACATTTATTTCCCGGCCGCCGCCGCCGAGCAAGCTGCAGATAAAATTATCAAAGACGTCTATGGGACTCAGTCGGGTGATGAGGCGACATCGCCCGCCCCAGGGTCAATGGACGAGCCTTCTGGTCTGGTGGAACCGCCCGTCAACCACAATGCAAAGCCGGTCGGACTCATTGATGTTGTTTTACCGGTGGCGTATGCCGAAGAGCCCGATCTCACAATCTCAACGCCGGGCATTCGTAAATTAACCGCGGCGATGGAGCAGCGTCACAAGACATTACGATCCTACTATGACAGCGGCGCCGTCGGCATGACGCGGAACGCCCTTATCGCCGAGCGCGATCCCAAGGCGATCCCTGTAAAAGACCGCAATAAGGTGAAGCAGCTCGTGGCTAATGAAAATCGGGATCGTAATAACCTCTATAAGGAAATTGCGAAGGCGAATGGGCATCCTGAGTGGGAAAATGATATTCGGGATACTTTCGCTAAGCGCTGGGTTGCGAACGCGCCTTCCGGGTGGTGGTACCAGGACAAAGCGGGAACCTGGAAGCAGAAATAACGATAATTAGCAACATCCGCGATGAACGTGCTTGTCTTTGATATAGAGACCGTGCCAGATGTTGCGACTGGGCGCCGCTTATATGGTGTTAATGGTCTAAGTGACAAGGATATGGCGGAGGTGATGTTTAGTCGGCGGCGGCAGGAGACGGGTGGGAGCACGGACTTCCTGCGACATTACCTGCATCGGATCGTCGCGATATCCGTGGTGTTGCGGACAAGCGACCGCTTAAGCGTGTGGTCGCTCGGTGAGCCTGATTCGCCGGAGGCTGATCTCGTCCAACGTTTCTTTGACGGACTTGATCGATACAGCCCGATCCTGGTGTCCTGGAACGGTAACACGTTCGATCTCCCGGTGTTGCATTACCGTGGGCTATTGCATGGTATCAGTGCACCGCGTTACTGGGATACTGGTGATGATGACCAAAGCTTTCGCTGGAACAATTACCTGAATCGGTACCACCAACGGCATACGGATTTGATGGATGTGCTTGCGAGTTATGATCAGCGAGCCTTTGCACCCCTGCATGACGTAGCTACGATGCTGGGCTTTCCCGGCAAACTGGGCATGAGTGGTGCAGATGTGTGGGATCGGTATCTTGCGGGTGACGTTAAGGCGGTTCGTAGCTACTGTGAGACGGATGTCCTCAATACCTATTTGATCTATTTGCGCTACCAGCTCATCCGAGGCCACCTCACCGCTCAAGGCTATGACGATCAATGCGGACAGGCGCGGGAGATGCTAAAGCAGGAAGCCGAACCTCATATGCTTGAATTTCTTCGCGCTTGGGACGTTTGACTGTCATCCTGCCACAGCGTTGGCGGGTCCAATGTCGTGGGGACGTAAAAATACCATGCGCTGTCTATCTGACCCCAATGCGATGAGCGCTCAAGAGATTGCCCGCCACTGATTGCACGGTCATGGTCTTGGCACGGTAGGTTATGTCAAACAAACTTGAGCAGGACCGGGCAGAGCACCTCGCGCATAGCATGGGTGTGATGGGAAGCCCGTGTTTTTCTAGCTTGTTTCTCATGTTGATCATTATGGTGGGCGGCTGTGCCGATCCTGCTACCAACAATATCCGTTTCGGCATGGCGGCAGCGCCGGTCACGCTCGACCCGCGTTTTGCAACCGATGCCGCCTCATATCGGATAAACCGCTTGCTCTATGCGCGCCTTGTGGATTTTGATGCCGCAGAGCAACCCGCACCGGCACTCGCAACCTGGCAAAGGCTAGGCCCCACACATTACCGTTTCATCCTCAAGGACGATGGAAGGGTGTTTCATGATGGAAGCCAGTTGACGTCTGTGGACGTGAAGGCCACGTACGACTCGGTGCTGGACGCTGCAGTTGGGTCGCCCCATCGCGGATCGCTGACTGTGATCAAGCAGATCGAGACGTTGGATGAGAAGACACTCGATTTTCATCTGCATAAGCCCGACCCACTCTTTCCAGGGCGCCTCACGATCGGCATCCTGCCTCATCGACTCATCGCCTCGGACCACCCGTTTAACCATCACCCGCTAGGTAGCGGCCCGCTAAGGTTCGTTGACTGGCCGGAGCAAGGCCAGCTGATATTACGCCGCGACCGCGATCGTCTGACATTGGAGATGATCGTCGTTGTCGACCCAACCGTGCGTGTCCTGAAACTCCTTAGCAGTGAAATCGATCTGATCCAGGGGGATCTTCCGCAGGAGTTGATCGCCTGGCTGGAAGAGCGACCTGCAATATATGTTCAGCGAGGGCGTGGTAGTACGTTCACTTATCTTGGGTTTAACTTAGATGACCCCGTTGTGGGCGACATCAACATACGCCGCGCAATTGCATACGCATTAGATCGGGATTCCATTATCAACTATGTTATGGGCAATGCTGCACGCAAGGCCAATGCCATGCTACGGCCCGACCATTGGGCGGGCCACCCAGGCCTCTCGGAATATGCATATGATCCTGATAAGGCGCGTGCCTTGGTCCAGCGCGCTGGTTATGGCTTACAACGGCCGGTGGAAATCACCTATAAGACATCTAACCATCCCTTTCGGGTACGTCTTGCGACCATCATCCAGCATCAGCTTGAGCAGGTGGGTATTGGTGTCGATCTGAAGAGCTACGACTGGGGTACATTCTACGGAGATATCAAGGCCGGGCGCTTTCAGATGTACAGCCTATCGTGGGTGGGTTTGAAACTACCTGATATATTTCGTTACGTATTTCACAGTACCAGTGTGCCACCAAAAGGGGCGAACCGCGGTAGATTTGTGAGCACGCAGGCGGATCGCCTTATTGAAGCGGCTGAAGATACCCTGGACTTAAATGTCCAGGCCACGATCTATCGTGCGTTACAGACTTATTTGTTAGAAGAATTGCCCTATGTCCCCTTGTGGTACGAGGACAATGTGCTGGTGGCAAGACATGATATTGTGGGTTATGCCTTGGCTCCAGACGGTAATTACGATGGCTTGATGAAGGTCCACCGCGTCCCGCAAGCTTTTTTCGAACCTTGATCATGTGAATGATTGCTGCTCCCTATATTGAAGTGGATCTGACCCGCCAGCGCTTGCGCCTTAGAGTCGACGAAGAAGTGGTGGCGGATTATGTAGTCTCGACGGCCAAGAACGGAGCTGGCGAGCTGTACGACAGCGAATGTACGCCGCGCGGCAAGCATGTGATTCGCGCCAAGATCGGCACCGGTTATCCAAAGAACGCCGTGCTGGTCGAGCGCAGGGCAACCGGTGAAATCTACACGTCGGCATTGCGTAAGAAGTATCCCGGACGCGATTGGATTCTGACCCGAATTCTTTGGCTAAGCGGATTGGAAGCGGGCCGAAATCGCGGAGGCCAGGTGGATACCTTGCGGCGATGTGTCTACATCCACGGGGCCCCAAACGATGTGGCAATGGGAGTACCTGGCTCGCGCGGTTGCGTTCGCATGCGCAATGCTGACATTCTTGACTTATACGATCGCGTCTGCGTCAGCACTCGCGTTGTGATCATTGAGGATGAGTGAGGCGCCGGCGGGAGGGATTCCGTCTTCGCTCCAGCGTGATTTGGACCGAAGGAAGGTGTTAGGGGCGCTTTGAGATACGCCCACGGGCTCGCTATTGGCCTCATCGGTGATGCTGTAGTTAGTTTGGGCATCAGATGCTGACACGTTAAGGTGGATGGGGCTCGCAGCTCGCCCCCGTTAAGGGGTATTTTTCGGCTCATCCGGGCCTTCCTTGTCAACCGATTCGACCGCTGTGCGTTAATGCGTGTATTAGGCCTTTTTAACTACAGTTGAGGAATCGGAAATGCTAAAAGTTATCCTTTTTGTCAGTGCCATATTCGGCGCACTCATTGTAATGCCAGCCGTCGCCGGAGAGTACGATAGGGGCGACCGCGTTGAGCATCGTTTCGACCAGCGGGGTGATCGGATCGAAGAGCGCCTGGATGCGCGTGGAGATAGCATCGAAGAGCGGCTTGATGCCAAAGGCGATCGGATTGATGCTTACTATGAGCGACGCGCAGTACAGGCCCGTGACGCCGGACACGACGAGCTGGCAGAGCGCCTCGAGCGTCGTGGCGAGGTAATCGATGGGCGTCTTGATCGCAAGGGGAACCGCATGGATAGACGTTTGGATCATAAAGGTGATCGAATTGATTCGCGCCTTGATCACAGAGGTGATCGCCTTGATGCGCGGTACGATCGCAAACACGAACAGATGGATCGCCGTGGTGACCGGATTGAAGAGCGCCTGGATGCGCGTGGAGACAGAATCGAAAGGCGATTGGATGTCAAAGGCGATCGGCTTGAGGCACGGTTTGATCAACGCGCGGAGCGGGCGGGTGAAGCCGGTTACAATAAGGTAGCGCGCAAGCTGGAACATAGGGGCAATGTCGTTGACAGGCGCCTTGATAAGAAAGGTAAACGCGCCAACCGGCGGCTGAACCATAAGGGGCACCATGCTGATGCGCGAATTGATCGTGAGCATGGCCGATGGAACGATCGCGGCGAACGCTCGCAGCAGCAAGGACGATCCGTAGAACAGCGCGTAAGGCGTCGCCAACGGTAATTGCAGTTGGCAGTCGGCCGCCTATGAGTGCGGCCGACTGCAGGCTTAGGCGATGAACACGTGCAGTCTACTGCGCAAGTTAGTGAGAGGGGATTTACGCTGGATAGTACCGAGGCCCTCGATCGTTTTCTCGTTGACATCCAAGGGCGAGCATTTCGAATGGCGCAGATCGCGACAGGCAATAATGACGACGCGCTCGATGTCATTCAGGATGCCATGCTCAAATTGGTGCAGCGCTACGCTGACCGCAGTGAGTCGGATTGGGGCCCGTTGTTCTATCGTATCCTGCAAAGCCGGCTACGAGACTGGCACCGTCGCACAACCGTCCGCAACCGCTTTCGGATTTGGCTGGGTACCGGCAAGCCTAATCGGCGGGATGCACCGGATCCCATACAGGAGCTACCAGACCGGCGTAAGGATAATCCGGAACAGATGCTTCAGATGGGACGGACACTGGACGCTTTGGAAGCGGCGCTCCATTGTCTTCCCCTGCGCCAGCAGCAAGCGTTTTTGCTGCGTGTCTGGGAAGGGCTGGACGTCGCACAAACTGCTCGTGCCATGGGCTGTACCGAGGGCAGTGTCAAGACGCATTACTCCCGTGCGGTTCATAGGTTGCGAGAAAAACTCGGCGAGGAGTGGCCATGAGCGTGATTGATCGAGAGAAACGTTTTCTTGATTCCGTTCGGGCAGAGTTGGACAGGAGCGTCGCGCACCTAGATGCGGCGACAAACGCACAGCTCAACCAAGCACGTCGCCGAGCGTTCGAAGAGCGCGCCCAGCCTCTATGGCAAATTGGACTGCTTCCGGCCGGGGTATTCGCTACAGCGTGCGTCGCATTGATTGTGTTCACGCTCGCTGCACCTCCGTTCTCATGGCGGGAGATGATCTTGCAAGATGTAGAGCTGATCTCCTCGCTCGATAGCTTAGATCTCTATGAGGACCTCGAGTTTTATGAGTGGCTTGAGGCTTATGAACAAGCAAGTTAGTTGGATTGTCATCTCAGCGATGTTTTTCTCACTCGCTTCAGCTGCCGACGATGCCGGGCTTAATGATACGCTTGATCCGGAGATCCTCGAGTTTCTGGGTGGGTGGGAAAGTGCCGAAGGCGAATGGCTGGATCCCATAAGTTTTGAGGATCCAATCTTGAGTGAGGCAACTAACCAATCGGTTGGACAGGACGATGAATAAAGTAACTCTGTACTTTGCTGTTCTACTACTTGCCTCCGCCGCTGCCGTTCGCGCGGATGATGGCCTGCCGTGGGATCAGCTAGCGCCGGAGGAACAGGAGATCCTCAAGCGCTTTGAGAATGAGTGGGGCCACCTACCGCCGGCGCGGCGCGAGCGGCTACAGAAGGGGGCAAGGCGTTGGCAGGAAATGAGCCCTGAACAGCGTGAAACGGCGCGCGACAAACTCCAGCGTTGGAAAGCACTGGAGCCGGAACAGCGTGAGCGCATTCGTCAGCGCTATGAACATTTTCGTGCTTTGCCACCGGAGCAACAGGAACGACTGCGGCGTCGCCATGCATCGTTTAAACAATTGCCTCCTGAAGAGCGACGGGCGCTACGGGAGCGTTGGCAACAATTATCCCCAGAGGAACGCAGGGCCAAGCGCCAAGAGTGGCAAAAGATCCCGCGTAGTGAACGTAACCGCATGCGGGAGCACCTGCCCAATATGTCGCCCGAGGAACGCCGTGCCTTCCGGGATAAATGGCAGCAGATGTCTCCGGAAGAGCGTCGGCAATTCGTGAGGCAGCGCCGTCAGGATCGGTCGCATGATAGGCTGCAGGGTGGTAGGAATAAGCAAGGAACACATGCGCCTCATGACCAAGGAGCGCCGGCAAGATCAGCGCCCGACAATGGTGGCTCAGCGGTGCCGTGACAGTTGCAAGCCTTGTATGGACAGATCTAGAGGTGCTAAGAAAAGGGAAGGTCTTAGGATGATCGCTGGGACTTGATGGTTTCCTTGATTAAGGTTTGAGCGAATTTCTTTATCTGTGTGTCATAGAGCGCGAGCTCTCCGCCAGTTTTGATCGCAGAAAGTGCAATTCTTGCGATCAAAATCAGAAGTAGTAGGACGATGATCCAGGCTACATAATAGGATAGCCGTAAGGAGTTATCTTTAGTCGGGTTTTGCTCACCCATTGCGGTTGGATTGTTTCCCGATAGTATGCCGTCCTGCTGGTCAGAGAGCGCAGATGGTTGCGTTAAGTTCTTTTGTTTCGAAGGTGCAATCAACTTGTCAATGTTGGACCCTTTATCAATTGCGCGTGCGAAGCGTTCTATTTCGGCAGGATTTCGATATAGGCCCCACGCTTCGTTGATGACCTCAATAGCGGCCCATAGGCCCACAATCAATAGCGCGACTCCTACAAGCCGCACAAATATGCCCATCACGCTGATACCGAACTCCATCAAAGCGCCATCCTCCGAGTAAATACCTATTATATTTTACGTACCGAGTTTAATTGCTACAGGGGTCAGAACGAGTAGCTGCTTGTCTTTCTTATTGACAGTATACCGTTTTTGCGCGATCAACGGATTCCAGTGATAATCCGGCCATGTTGCGCTTCCTGATCACGCGCCTCGTTAGCGCCACCGTGGTTGTCTTCGGCGTGATCACTATCGTCTTTCTTCTTATTCATTTGGTGCCGGGCGACCCGGTTGAGGTCATGCTGGGGGAGGCGGCGCAGCCAGCAGACCGGGACGCGCTACGGCAGGTCCTAGGGCTTGATCAACCGCTTTGGGTGCAATGGGGCAGGTATGTTCAAGGGCTTGCGCATTTGGACCTGGGCATGTCCTTACATTCCAAGCGGCCCATCGTGGATATATTGGGGGAGCGTGTGCCCGCAACGCTCCTCCTTGCGGCGGCGGGATTGCTGGTGGCCGTTGTGATTGCTTTGCCGCTCGGAATATTGGCGGCGGTGCGCAAGGGCACGGCCTGGGACCAGGGATCTATGGCATTTGCCATGCTTGGGGTGTCCATTCCAAACTTCTGGATGGGCCCGCTGCTGATACTGGTGTTTTCTTTTTGGCTCGGGTGGTTTCCCGTGAGCGGCATGGAGGGGATACGCTCTCTTGTGTTGCCGGCATTTACGCTCGGGACTGCCCTTGCGGCCATTCTTTCGCGCATGGTACGCGCTGCGTTGCTTGAGGTGCTCAGCGAGGACTATATTCGCGCAGCTCGTGCCAAGGGCCTCAATAACCGGACAGTAGTGCTTCACCATGGGTTGAGAAATGCTGCTTTGCCCGTGATCACGGTCCTCGGCCTCCAGCTAGGAGCCCTACTTGGGGGCGCAGTGATTACAGAAACCATATTCGCATGGCCCGGTATCGGACAGTTGACCATCGAAGCGATCCAACGTCGGGACTATCCTGTGGTCCAAGCCTGCGTGATGTTAATCAGCTTGGCTTATGTGTTGGTGAACACACTGACAGACGTAGCTTATGCTGCGCTTGATCCGCGGGTGCGATTGCACACGTGAGCATACGATTAGCGCTTCCCACGGCAGTCATGGTGCTCTGGTGCTCTGTTGCCCTAATTGCACCGTGGTTGCCGCTGGAACCCGATGAGATCTTTTTATCAAAGATTCTAATGCGCCCCAGCTCGGAAGCCTGGCTAGGTTACGACGATCTTGGTCGTTCGATCGCGGATCGCCTGGCGATGGGGGCTCGCACATCACTCGCTGTCGCATTCTCAGTTATATTTGTCTCGCTTGTGGTTGGTATATTTGTGGGGATAGTGAGTGCATGGCTTGGAGGATGGTGGGACCATGTGATTGTTCGCATCATCGATATCTTCATCGCCTTTCCCGGCATCCTGCTTGCTATTGCATTGGCGGGGCTATTGGGGCCTGGTATCGCGAATGCAGTGATTGCTCTGGCGGTTGTAGGCTGGGTAGGTTTTGCGCGGTTGGCCCGCGCACAAACCTTGACTGTAAAACACCGGGAACACATTGATGCGGCACGGTCCCTCGGAACAGGGCGTTGGCGGATCGGTGCACGCCATCTGTTGCCATTGATCACTGCACCGCTCATTGTGGAAGCAACGTTTGGAATCGCAAGCGTGGTTATTGCCGAGGCCAGCTTATCGTTCTTGGGATTGGGTGTGCAGCCGCCAGCCGCTTCTTGGGGGAGTATGATCCGTGATGGCACACGCTACATGCTGGTTTCACCGCACATGGTATTGGCCCCGGGGTTGGCGATTCTACTCGTCGTACTCTCAATCAATCTGCTTGGCGATAGGCTGCGTGATTGGATGGATGTGCGCAGGAAATAATAGGTCTCGTGTGTCCAATTCATACAATGGTCCGTCCGTGATTGAGGAATAGCGATGTCGCTCGGGTCTATTATGTTTGACGTTGCCGGGGCAGCGTTGCAACCCGAAGAACGGGAGATGCTTCAACATCCGCTTACTGGTGGTGTGATCCTCTTTAGTCGTAACTATGAATCGCCCGATCAAATCGGAGAGTTCGTGGACGAAATCCATCGACTAAGGGAACCACGTCTGCTCGTGGCGGTTGATCATGAAGGGGGCCGAGTGCAGCGATTCCGGCAAGGCTTTACGCAACTACCTGCCTGCGGTTTGTTGGGCGAGATCTATGGATCAGATAGCGAAAGGGGTGTGCGCCTTGCCGAGGATGTGGGTTGGGTGATGGCCGCCGAGCTGCGTGCCATTGGAGTGGATTTCAGTTTTTCACCGGTGCTGGATCTGAGAAAGGGTGTGAGCAAGGTTATTGATGATCGTGCGTTTCATCGCAACGCGGAGGCTGTCGCAGCGCTTGCCTATGCTTATGTGAAAGGGATGAAAAACGCGGGTATGGGCGCTGTAGGCAAGCACTTTCCCGGGCACGGTTCCGTGGCCGAGGATTCCCATCATACAATGCCGGTGGATAGTCGGCGCTTTGAGGACATTGAAATGGAAGATCTTGTGCCATTTGAGCGCCTTATTCACTATGGGATCCCCGCCATGATGCCCGCCCACGTGATCTTCTCTCGTGTGGATGACCGGCCGTCTGGCTTTTCCGCCGTATGGCTGAAACAGGTGCTGCGCAACCAGCTTGGATTTCAGGGTGCTGTATTCAGCGATGATATTGGCATGGCGGCGGCGGGAGTGGCTGGCGACTTCGTGGAACGTGCCCGCAGTGCCTTGGATGCGGGTTGTGATATGGTCGTGATTTGTAACAATCTCGACGGGGCCGCTGAGATCTTGGAGAAGCTTGGACAACATCCAGACCCGACTTCTCAGGTCCGACTGATGCGTATGCATGGGCGACCAGCACAAGATCGCATTGCGCTGCGAAACGATGAGAAGTGGCAGCGTGTGTCATGCGCGGTCGAAGCCATCGAACAGGCCCCAGAGCTGAATCTCGGCGATGATCAACTTGCCTAAGTTAGCCGATGAGTCATTCTGCGATGACAGATGAACGTCCCTACCCAACACAGGCATGATGCGACTCATTGATTTACGCTTCAATCAGCGCGGAAAACGCAAGATGCGGATCGTAACACCCCTCATGTTGACACTTTTTACCTTGTCGTCAGCCTGGGCTGAGCAGGGATTGTCCGCTGTATGCGAGCCCCTTGTGCTAGTGGCCGATGGGGCGCCTGTTACGCTCAAGCATTCCAAGGGATTATTGTGGAAGGTGTCTAAAAGTTTCACCAAACCAAGTTATCTGTTTGGCACTATGCACGTGGTGGATCCACGTATCGTGAATCTGCCTCCGGCCGTGCAAGTGGTATTTGACCAAAGCGACACCTTTGTGATGGAAGCGGTGCTCGATGTCCCGGAGATGCTGGAGTTTTCTCAGATGATGTTTTTCGCGGATGGAACCCGTCTTGATGCGCTTTTAGGTGATCAGCTTTTTGATATGACTGCGGACGCCTTGGCTTACTATGGCATATCAAGAGAGGTGGCTGAGAGCATGAAGCCATGGGGCGCCTATTTGACATTGAATATTCCTCCTGCACTTGGCGTCCCACTGGACTTTATGTTGCTTGAAAGTGCTCGCATTAACGGTGCCGCTGTGTATGGCCTGGAGACGCTCAATGAGCAGGCCCGCGTCATGGATGATATGGCTATTGACGACCAGGTGAAGCTGCTGCGAGATACCGTCTGCAATTACGATGTTGTACAGAAGGACATAGAACAGATGAAGGATCGCTATTTAGATCGTGACTTGGCAGGGTTGTGGGCCTTTACAGACAAGTACGAGGTACAGGATACCGCGGGCTACCAGAAGCTCATGACCAGACTTCTGTCAGACCGTAATCGTCGTATGGTCGAGCGAATGCAGCCGATGTTGGCTAGAGGTAATGCCTTCATCGCCATTGGTGCGCTTCATTTGCCCGGGAACCGCGGTGTACTATCACTATTGGAGGAGCGCGGATACAGCGTCACGCCAGTTTATTGACAGGTTGGTCGCGCTACTATCCAGTATCACGTTTGAACGCCCAAGCGAACGTAGTCTAATTCCAGCGACAACAATCGCTCACCTTGATGGGGAATGAGGGTATGCAACATTTTTTGAACATGCTGACAGGCTTTCTTGGTGAAAATGACTGGGTGGCCCAGGTCTTCATCGTGGTTTTCGTGGCGCTGCTGATTGATTTTGTGCAACGACGCATCTTGAACAGGCTGCATGTGAAACTTGTAAAGACCGAGAATTTTTGGGACGACTCAGTCGTCGATTCGCTTAAACAGCCGCTCAGCCTGTTGATCTGGATATTTGGCATCGCCTTTGCCGCCAGTATCGTGAGCCAGGAGACGGAGGCAGTCATCTTTGAGGCCGTGGAGCCCATCCGCTATGTCGCTATCATCGCGACATTGGCCTGGTTTCTCATCCGATTAATCCAGCGGGCCGAGGCGAACATCATTGCCAAGCGCGTGGCGGCGGGAAAGCCCTATGACCGCACCACGATGGACGCCGTTGCCAAGCTGCTGCGGCTGTCCGTCATCATTACCGCGGTACTTGTGGCGATGCAAACGCTGGGCTTCAGTGTAGCGGGCGTAGTGGCCTTCGGGGGCGTTGGTGGTATTGCCATCGGCTTTGCGGCTCAGTCCCTGCTTGCCAATTTCTTTGGCGCCATAATGATCTATCTCGATCGCCCGTTTGAGGTCGGTGACTGGATACGATCCCCGGATCGAGATATTGAAGGGACAGTGGAAGACATCGGTTGGCGGCTCACGCGCATTCGAACCTTCGACAAGCGTCCCTTATATGTCCCCAACTCCACGTTCACGCAGATTGCGGTGGAGAACCCGTCGAGGATGCACAATCGGCGTATTAAAGAAACCATCGGTATACGGTATGACGACGCCAACAAGATGGGGAAGATCGTGCAAGAGGTGGAAAACATGCTACGCGAGCATCCTGAGATCGAAACCGATCAGATGCTCATGGTGAATTTCAATACCTTTGCAGCATCCTCGCTTGACTTTTTTATCTATACCTTTACCAAGACCACGGACTGGGCGAAGTATCATAAGGTCAAGCAAGATGTTTTACTGCGCATCCTAGAGATCATCGATTCCCATGGGGCCGAGGTGGCCTTTCCGACCTCTACGGTGCATATCCCGAATGGCCTCCCAACCTACCATGAGACTGCTGATCGGGAAGCCCCGCCACAGGAACGCCTGGCGCGCTGAGGCTCCTGTGTCGTGACCATGACAGGTCGGCGCTGGCGTTGGGGCGGCAGCAAGTACGCCAAGGCTTGCTTCTTCGAATCTTCCGTATACAGGTGACTTTGCTTCCGGGCAGGGTGCCTGTACGCTTATCGCCATGGATTTGGAATTTACGAAAATGCACGGTCTCGGAAATGATTTCGTGCTGTTCAACGCCCTTGCGGACCCCATCACGTTGAGCCCGGAGCAGATTCGATTTATCGCGGATCGCCGTTTTGGCGTGGGCTGCGATCAAGTCTTGTTGCTGGAATCTGCTAATGTACCAGGTGCGGACGTGCGCTTTCGGATTTACAATGCGGATGGCGCTGAGGTGGAACAGTGCGGAAACGGTGTCCGTTGTGTCGGTCGCTTTCTTTGGGAACATGGCCTTGTGGACAAGGATGAGATTGTGGTGGAGACCCTCAATGGACTGCTGACGCTGTACCGTCAGGCGAATGGGCAGGTTAAAGTAACGATGGGGATCCCAGAATTTGCACCGGAGGAGATCCCCATGCTTGCCAAATCGGCCGCAAACAGTTATGTACTACAGGTGGGAGACGAGCAGATCGAAGTCGCTGCAGTGTCTATGGGTAATCCCCACGCGATCATTAAAGTTGACGATACCGACGCAGCGCCGGTACGTAAGCTAGGACCCCTCGTTGAACGGCACGAAGTATTTCCAAACGGCGCCAATGTCAGCTTTATGCAGGTCATCGATTCTTCCCACATTCGCTTACGGGTCTGGGAAAGAGGGGTTGGGGAGACCCTGGCTTGCGGGACGGGTGCCTGTGCGGCGGTGGTCGCAGGGCACCTGTTATCCTTGCTCGATGACGACGTCGACGTCACACTGCCGGGCGGACATCTGCAGATTCGTTGGCGGGGTGGCCAGGAACCGGTCTGGATGACGGGCCCTGCGACTCAGGTATTTGAGGGGCGCATTGAGCTATGACGACTCAGAAGAAGATTGGGGTAGAACCACCACTGCTGACCGCGGAAGCAGTGGCCGCTTATTTGAGGGAAAATCCGCGATTCTTTGTTGACCATGTAGAGTTGCTGGCAGACCTTAAGATTCCCCATGCAACCGGGGAGGCGGTATCACTGGTTGAGCGCCAGGTGTCGGTGCTGCGCGATCAAAACTACCAGTTGCACAAAAAGCTTCGGGAACTGGTGGATATAGCGCGAGGTAACGAAGAGCTGGCACGCCGCATGCATCGCATGATCTTGACCCTGATGGATGCTCAGAGTCCTGAAGCGGTCTTTCATAGTCTAAAGGAGCATCTCCGCAACGACTTCAAGGCCGATGTCATTATCGTGCGCGTATTTGCCAAAGCAGTGGTTGACGAGAGTATCGCGGGCGAAGAGTTCGTTGGCAGGGATGTTCCGGAGAAGGCCCTGTTTGCGGAGCTTATTACACGTGCGCAGCCTTCATGCGGTCGCTTAAAACGTAAACAGCAAGCTTACCTATTCGGTGGTGAGCGGGACGATATCGCCTCTGCCGTATTGGTTCCGCTGCACGGTGCTGGCTGGGGTGGGGTGATGGCCATAGGCAGCTATGATCCGCAGCGCTTCCACCCTGGTCTGGGCGTCGAGCTGCTCGCGAATATGGGCGAGATTGTGAGTTTAATTTTGAATTCGTGGATCGCCGATTAGGCGGTGTGACACTTGCAAACGTCAGCGATCGAACGGTTTCTCGAGACCCTCAACCACCTTTCTGTCAACACCCGCAACGCTTATCGATGCGATTTGAGCTTCCTCGTCTGCTACTGCGGCAGAGAAGGGATTGATACTTGGAGAGCGTTGGATGCCGGGCACATACGTGCATTTATCGCCTGGCGTCACCGTCAGGGAATCGGCGGGCGTAGCCTACAACGCAGTCTCTCGGCGGTCAGAACCTTCTACAGGTTTCTTTCTGACGAGGGCGTCGTCACCCATAATCCTGCGGAGGGGATTTACGCCCCGAAGACGCCTCGCAAGTTGCCAAAGGTCCTGGATGTCGATCAAACGACACGCCTAGTGGATATCAATGCCGCCGATCCCCTAGCGCAGCGGGATCGCGCCATGCTGGAGTTGATGTATTCCTCAGGACTTAGGCTTTCCGAACTGGTCGCCCTGAACATGGACGAAGTGGATCTTGACGATGCCATCGTGGGCGTGACGGGCAAGGGCAACAAACGGCGTTATGTGCCCATTGGGCGATATGCCGTCGACGCACTGAACCGGTGGCTGCAGATCCGAGGCGGGTTGGCCAGTTCCGAGGAAACTGCATTGTTTGTTAGTCGGCGTGGTAAGCGCCTAGGCGCGCGAGCGGTGCAGGAGCGCCTCCGGCAGTGGGCTATTCGACAGGGACTTCCAACTCATGTTCATCCACACATGCTCCGGCACTCCTTCGCAAGCCATTTATTGGAATCCAGCGGTGATCTGCGTGCTGTCCAGGAATTGTTGGGCCACGCGGATATCAGGACAACACAAGTGTATACGCATCTGGATTTTCAGCACCTCGCGAAGGTCTACGATGCGGCTCACCCACGCGCTCGCAGGAAAAAAAGTTCATAACCCCTGCCAAACGCAGCGGTTCTGAGGGTGCATAGTTCCTTATTGATCAGCTTTTCTGAGGATGTGCTGAGTTCGTGTACAATGCTCATCGTCACCCGATGAGTTCAGGCAATTGCAACAGTTTCAGGGCACTACGGTACTTTCTGTGCGTCGTCATGGTCGTGTGGTGATCGGCGGCGACGGGCAGGTCTCGTCCGGCAATACGATTATGAAGGGTAATGCCCGCAAGGTGCGCCGCCTGTTCCACGACACCGTTCTCGCCGGGTTTGCGGGCGGAACAGCAGATGCCTTTACCCTGTTCGAGCGCTTCGAAGGCAAACTGGAAACGCATCAGGGAAATCTAACCCGCGCGGCGGTTGAACTGGCTAAGGACTGGCGCACCGATCGTATTTTGCGCCGCCTTGAGGCCATGCTCGCTGTCGCAGACAAGTCCACGTCGCTCATTATCTCGGGCAACGGAGATGTGATCGAGCCCGAGGATAATCTGATGGCCATTGGCTCTGGGGCGCCCTATGTCCAAGCCGCGGCACGTGCCTTGCTGGACCATACAGAAATGGACGCACGAACCATCGTTGAGACTGCGCTCAACATTGCGGCAGATATTTGCGTCTATACCAACCATCAGTTGACCATCGATGAACTGGATGCAACCGAAAGGGAATAATTACGTTACGCGATGAATTTGATGACAGAGCTGACCCCTCAGGCCATTGTCAAGGAATTGAACAAGCACATTGTGGGACAGACCGCGGCAAAGCGGGCGGTGGCGATCGCTCTGCGTAATCGCTGGCGCAGGTCCCAAGTACCTGAAGAACTCAGAAACGAAATTACCCCGAAGAATATCCTGATGATTGGCCCCACTGGGGTGGGTAAAACAGAAATCGCGCGACGTCTTGCGAAGCTGGCCAATGCGCCCTTTATCAAGATTGAGGCAACAAAATTTACGGAGGTCGGATATGTCGGTCGTGATGTCGAATCCATCATCCGGGATCTGATGGACGTTGCGGCAAAGATGACCCGGGAGGAGGAGCTTCGCAAAGTACGTCGCCGTGGCGAAGAGGCTGCTGAGGAGCGTGTGCTCGATATTTTGTTACCAAGAGCTCGGGGTGTTAGCGAGAAGTCTGAGGATGAAGCAGCGGAAACGTCATCAACCCGAGAGCGGTTTCGCCTGATGCTACGTGAAGGAGGACTAGCTGAGAAAGAAATCGAGGTGGAAGTCAGCGTGCCCGCGATCGGCGTAGAGATTATGGCGCCGCCGGGAATGGAGGAGATGACCAGCCAGCTCCAGGATATGTTTCAAAATCTTGGAGGAGGACGAAAGCGCGTTCGTAGGGTGCGTGTGAAAGACGCGTTGAAGCTCCTAGCTGAGGAAGAAGCGTCGAAGCTCATCAATGATGAGGACCTTAAGGCACGTGTCCTGGAAAATGTGGAACAGAACGGCATCGTTTTTCTCGATGAGATCGACAAGATAGCGAAACGCTCAGAACATGGCGGGCCCGATGTATCTCGTGAGGGAGTGCAAAGAGATTTATTGCCAATAGTGGAGGGCTCCACCGTAACAACCAAGTATGGGATGGTAAGAACCGACTTCATTCTTTTTATTGCCTCAGGTTCGTTCCTGATGGTAAAACCTTCCGACCTTATCCCGGAACTGCAGGGCCGTCTTCCCATTCGAGTTGAGTTAGATGCACTTGGTGTTGACGATTTTGTTCGAATTCTCACAGAGCCGGATGCGTCTTTGACGGAACAGTATGCGGCGCTCATGGAGAGCGAAGGAGTCACGGTGGAGTTCACCAAAGACGCACTTAGCCGAATCGCAGAGATGGCCTGGCAGGTCAATGAAACAACAGAGAATATCGGCGCTAGGCGGCTACATACAGTGATGGAACGCCTGCTGGAGGAACTCTCCTTCGAGGCGTCTGCCAGGCGCGGTGAGAACGTGCGAATCGATGCAGCCTATGTGAATGCTCATCTCGGTGCTCTCATCCAGGACGAAGACCTAACACGTTATATTCTCTAGATGTGTTTGCCCAGGATGTCCGTGCAGGACATGGGCGCTCCTTTTTTTATCCGCAAACTGATAAGAAAGAGAAACAAAAGGAAATGGCCAAGCCAATCCCCACCATGATCAACTTGCACCAGGCTTCGCGTGTACTTGAAATCAGCTTTGATGATGGATCTCAATTCGATCTTTCCTGCGAACTTCTAAGGGCTTATTCACCCTCGGCGGAAGTGCGTGGCCACGGTGCCGGACAAGGCGTTCTGCAAACAGGCAAGGAGATGGTTACGATCCGAAATATTGAGCAGGTAGGTAACTACGCGGTGAAGTTAGATTTCGACGATGGACATAACACAGGCATCTATTCCTGGGACTACCTGTACGATCTAGGGCAGAACAAAGAGCGCTATTGGCAAGAGTATCTCGCCGCACTTGAGAAGGCAGGATATCAGCGCGACCCCGTGAAATGAGCAGCTCTGGCACAATGTATTTTGGCAGTCAGCCCGTCTCCCCGGATGAGAAGACTCGTCGGGTCAAGCACGTATTTGATTCCGTTGCACCGCGTTACGATGTGATGAATGACCTGATGTCATTGGGTGTTCACCGCTTGTGGAAACGCTTTATGGTACATTTGGCTGGTGTTCGCCGTGACCATCAGGTGCTGGATGTGGCTGGGGGCACGGGCGACCTGGCGTACCACTTTGCGCACCTTGTTGGCCCGAAAGGCAGGGTGGTGCTTGCCGACATCAATCCTTCAATGCTGGCGCTTGGCAGGGATTCGCTCATCAATCGAGGATTGGTCACGAACGTTCATTATGTCCAGGCCGACGTGGAGTGCTTGCCTTTTCCAGACAATGTGTTCGACTGCGTCAGTATTGCGTTTGGGTTACGCAATGTGACCGATCAACAAACGGCGCTTGCTTCCATGTATAGGAGCTTGAAATTTGGAGGACGCTTGCTGATTTTGGAGTTTTCCCATGTGACTCTTCCATTTCTTAAGCGCGCCTATGATGCGTATTCGTTCAGGATCCTGCCGTGGCTAGGTAATGTGGTAGCAGGCGATACGAAGAGCTATCAATACTTGGTTGAGTCGATCCGCAAACATCCTAATCAGGAATCGCTTGTCGAGTTAATGGGTAACGCAGGCTTTGTGCATATTGATTATTACAATCTTTCGGGTGGTATTGTCGCTGTTCATAGAGGACATAAAGTGTGAACGTCTACGTCGGAAGCCCCCAGGTTTATTTCAAGTTCTTTAGGACGCCGTGTTGACTATCCCGGCATCCTTTATTGTCAATCTTGAGAAATGGCTTAACCAGCTTATTCAGCTTGACCCCGCAGCGAGGGGGGCGTTTGGAGAACTGTCAGGTAAAGTGATCGCGGTTGAGTTTATAGAACCCGCCGTTGTTTTTTATCTTCTGCCGCAGGAAGAAGGCATTCGTTTGCACACCGCTTTTGAGGGTGCCGTCAATGTGCGCATTTCGGGCAGGCCATTGGCACTCCTTTCGATGGCGATGCGCCGCCCAGGCGATCAACCTACGGTGTCTGGTGACGTGGAAGTGAGCGGGGATGTCCGGCTTGCTCAGCGATTTCAGCGGATCTTGGATGAAGTGGATATCGATTGGGAAGAGCTGTTATCCCGCTGGGTTGGAGACATCGCCGCTCATCAGCTTGGCAAGTTTGGGAGAAGCTTGCGTGAATGGGCGGGTGAGACCAAGCGTACCCTGGAAATGGACATATCGGAGTACCTTCGGGAGGAGAGCGACCTTGTCGCACGTCAGGAGGATGTCGCTGAGTTCGTCGATGCGGTGGACACGTTGCGAGGCGATCTAGATCGGCTCGAAGAGAGCCTTAAGCAAATAGAACGCGACGCACTGGAGGAGCGATAGCGTTACCGTCATGGTGACCCCTGGACAGTTTCTTCGGATACTCACGATTCAACGGGTCCTGATCCGTCATGGCCTCGATGAAATCATCTTGGCTACTCATTTGTTTAGGCCGGTTAGATTCCTGCTCTATCTCCTGCCATGGAATTGGATGCACAGTCATCAGGTACCGAGGGCAGAGCGCCTACGTCGGGCACTTGAAGATCTTGGCCCTATCTTTGTGAAGTTCGGACAACTCCTGTCCACCCGTCGTGATCTGTTGCCCGACGACATCGTAGCGGAACTGGCTAGGCTTCAAGATAGCGTTCCCCCATTTCCCGGTGATGTCGCACGGCAAATTATCGAAAAGGCATATGGACATGGTGTGGATGAGGTGTTTGTTGAATTCAACGAGACGCCATTGGCATCCGCCTCAATCGCACAGGTTCACGCAGCCAGACTAAGGGACGGGCGAGAGATGATCGTCAAAGTGGTGCGGCCCGGCATTGAGAAAGGGATCCGACGGGATGTAGGTCTTCTGTTTATCCTTGCGGATATGGCGGAGCGCTATTGGCGTGACGGCAAGTACCTGCGGCCGACCCGGGTAGTCGCTGAGTTTGAAAAAACTTTGCTAAACGAATTGGACTTGATGCGCGAGGCGGCTAATGCTTCGCAACTGCGGCGGAATTTTGCGCATTCGGAGCAACTATACGTACCGGAGGTGGATTGGGGGCTCACCCGTCGCAACGTCATGGTTATGGAGCGCATTTCTGGGATACCCGTCAGCGACATTGATGGGTTAAAGCGGGCCGGCATCGATCTGAGGTGGCTAGCCGAGGCGGGCGTGGAATCGTTTTTCACCCAGGTCTTTCGCGATAGTTTCTTCCACGCGGATATGCACCCAGGCAACATCTTCGTGACGGTGCCAGATGGAGGTCAATCCGCGAAATTTGTGTTTGTGGACTTTGGGATTATGGGTTCCCTGAGCGAGTACGATCAAAGATATCTGGCCGAAAACTTCTTGGCCTTTTTGAAGCGCGACTATCGTCGAGTTGCAGAATTGCATGTCGAATCCGGCTGGGTGCCGCCGGGAACGCGTGTTGACGAATTTGAATTCGCGATCCGTACCGTCTGCGAGCCACTCTTCGAGCGTCCCCTGAAGGAGATCTCATTTGGTCGTCTGTTGTTTGGGCTATTTCAAACAGCGCGGCGCTTTAATATGGAGATTCTCCCTCAACTGATCCTGTTGCAAAAGACGCTGGTAAACATTGAAGGTCTCGGTCGGCAGCTTTACCCCGACTTGGACCTATGGCAGACGGCTAGGCCCCTGCTCGAGCGATGGATGGGTAAACGCGTAGGTGTGCGGGGTCTCGTGAAGAGCACACGGGAAAATTTTCCCTTATGGGTCGAAAAGTTGCCGGATTTGCCGAATAAATTGATTGACCTGGTCGAGCGTGCGAGGAATGGGAAACTTCAAGTGGAGTGGCATTCGACAGAAATCGAAAGGCTGCGCCGGGAGATTCGGCAGACAAACCGCCGAAGTGTCCTGACCATCATTGCATCAGCGTTTATCATCAGCGCCGCCCTAGTGTTCGCTCTCGATGGATTTACACCGACGATGTTGGGGAGTGCTCCGGTCTTGACCTGGCTATTGGGAGGTCTGGGTGTGCTGATGTTGCTTGCCGCGTCTAGCGATATGTAATTGCGGCAGTCTTATGGCCTGACCAGCGCGCGTTCCACTTCGTCACGCTTGGCCTTGCCCGTGAGCGCCTCAATCAGGGCGAGGGCAAAATCCATCGCGGTACCCGGGCCTCGCGAGGTGATGACCTTACCGTCTCTGACTACGGCGTCCCCTGATACCAGCTGCGCTTGGTGGTTGACACTATCCAGACTGCCCGGGTAGGCGGTCGCTTTCTTGCCCCGCAACAGTCCTGCATTGGCTAACACCTTCGGAGCCGCACAGATGGCGGCAGTGAATCTTTCACTGTTCGCCATCTTCTTGAGGAGTTCCTTCACGCGCGGATCTTCGTCGAGGTTGTCCGCTCCGAGTAAGCCCCCCGGCAGTACAACCATGTCGTAGTCTCGCGTCAGTGCCTCGTCGAGATTTGTGTCAGGCATAATTCTTACGCCGTGGCTCGCTCTCACGAGTTGATCATCGAGGCCAGCAGTGACGACATCGATACCTGCGCGTCGCAGGATATCGACAATGGTGACCGCCTCTAATTCTTCGCATCCATCTGCGAGCGGGACAAGGACAGTTGCCATTCTGTGTCGCTCCGTGTGCGATAAGCGATCATCTCCCTCAGGCTCACCAGATGGACCCCATAGTCGCTGAGTGATGGGAGCACCCTGGACAATACCGCGATCGTTTTGGGATGCGGGTGAGCGATGGCAAGCGCAGTGCCTTGCTGCTTAGCGAGCGCAACCAGTCGCTCAAACTGGGCGTTAATGTGTGTTGCATCCTGAACATTATCGAGGAAGACATCTCGCGTTAGATTGGGTACATGGTTCCGCCTGGCGATATCCGCTGCAACCGTGTATGGAGTGGTTCGGCTGTCAACGAAGAAGTAGCCATGTTCCCGGATAGTTTCGATCAGCCATTGCATGGGTCCTGGGTGGCGGGTTAGAAGGCTGCCCATGTGGTTGTTGATGCCGGTTGCGAGTGGCACCGACATCATGGCGCGTTGTAGTGTATCAACGAACTGGGTGTGGCTCATCTCGATTGTCAAGGCACTCGGTTCGAGCAAATGATTACCGCTAGTGGATTGCATCGGCATATGCAGGAGCACCTCTTTACCTTTCCTCGATGCTTCGAGGGCTAATTCGTTGCCGTTCGGCGAAAAAGGAAGGATGCTGTAGGCCAATGGTCCGGGGAGTGCAATGGCTTCCCGTCCCTCATGGAGTCCATAGCCCATGTCGTCGATGATGATGCTAATTTGTGGGCGCGCCCCATTGTCGTATTCGGCGCCTTGGATGCCCAGCCCTGATATTAAACCAACGCAGACAGCGAGTCCCCTGACGGGCAGACTCAGCCGCGACCGACGATTCTTTATTGGCAAGGTCAAGTGGATTTTCGATTGAGTATGGCGAGTCCCTTCAATAGGTTGAGCGCTTCATACAGCTCGTAGTCCGTCGTTGCAAGCGACTCTGTGCTCTCATCTGCGGATGCCGGGGACTCGACGTCAGTTTTCTCGCTGTCTTTCTGGTCACTCTCCGTATCGTGGTTCTGAAGATGTCTCGCAAGATTCGATTCCTTGACTGTTGGTATGGCATCCTCGTCCGCTTCAGCGAGCTTAATTTTGCCAAGCTTAATATCTGGGGTGATTCCTTCGGCTTGTATGGAACGCCCGGCCGGGGTGTAGTAACGGGCGGTCGTCAGCTTTAATGCAGCACTATTATTCATTGGCAAGATGGTCTGCACTGAACCTTTACCAAAAGTTTGACTGCCGATAATCAGGGCGCGTTTATGATCCTGGAGCGCACCAGCTACAATCTCCGATGCGGAGGCCGAGCCCTCATTAACGAGGACAACCAATGGAGCGCCTTTCAAAAAGTCTGGGGGCCTTGCATTGAATTTCAATTCAGAGTCTTTGACACGACCCTCGGTATAGACGATCAGACCTTTAACGAGAAAAACATCGGAGACGGCGACGGCAGCGCTCAGGATCCCGCCAGGGTTATTGCGAAGGTCCAGAACCAATCCTTCCAGCTCCCCGCCGTTTTCTTTTTTGAGTGCGCTGAGTTCCTCGCGTAGATGCTCACCGGTAGCCGCCTGAAAGTGTGATACCCGAATGTAGCCGAACCCCGGCTCAAGGGTACGGCCCTTCACACTCTGTACCGTGATGATTGCCCGAGTGATCTTAATCGTAAGCGGCTTATCCTCGTCCTCCCTCACGATCGTCAGAGTAATATCTGTACCAGGGGCCCCGCGCATACTCTTGACTGCCTCATTCAAGCTGAGTCCCTTCACAGGGGTATCGTCTAAACGAATGATCAAATCCCCGGCCTTGATACCAGCCCGCTGGGCCGGCGTGTCATCGATGGGGGCAATGACCTTGACGAAACCATCCTCCATGCTGACCTCAATCCCGAGTCCCCCGAACTCGCCCGTCGTTCCTTCCTGAAGTTCCTTGTAGGCTTCCTCATCAAGGTAATCGGAATGTGGATCCAGCCCGGCCAGCATGCCACGGATCGCGTTCTCTAAGAGGGCCGAATCTTCAACCGGTTCCACATAATCGTTTTTTATCTTGGCGAAAACCTCGGTAAAGGTGCGGAGTTCATCCAAAGGCAGTGATTTGGCATCTTTGTTGGTATTTTGTTCAACGTCACTCTCACCAATGGCAATTTGCACCCCAAGCACGAGTCCGAGGATTAGAATCAATATGTTTCGCGCCACAGAATTCATTGAGTTCACTCCATGCATAGTATTTGGAGCCAGTTCTGGCCTAATTCACGGGGGTTAGCCGTTTGCTGAAGGCTCTCTTGGCCTGACGCCGTAGCCGATGGCAAGGCCCAGATCGGCACGGGCAACGCTAAAGCATACAAGTGCGAGGCATAGGGTGACAAGTTATCTATCGGGCTTGACGGCTGCGGCGGCACCACAATGCAGGATTCTGGGGCTCACCCTCGTGCCTGATCTCGAAATAGAGGCCGTTGTTAGTCTGCCCGCCGGTGTTACCCACGCTTGCGATGACCTCGCCAGCCTCAACCCAGTCTCCTACGGATTTGTAGAGGCTCTGGTTGTGTCCATAGACGCTCATGTACCCCTCCCCGTGGTCGATGATGATCAGGAGGCCTAAAGTCCGGAACCAATCCGCGAATACGACACGGCCATGATTGATTGCTTGTAGCTCCTCGCCAGGGCGTGCGCTGATGAAAACGCCTTGCCATTTGAGCGAGGCTTCTTTTTTCGGGCTGCCAAAACGGATCACGAGTTTGCCGTCTACAGGCCAAGTGAGTTTGCCTTTCAGCGTTGCGAACGGCTCCACATCGTCAAGCGGTTCGAGTGGCGCGGGCGCGACCTCGCCCAATGATTCGACCAGCGCTTCCAAGCGGCGCTCATCCTTTCGGTGTCGTTCAAGCTCCTCTCCATGCCGGTCTAATTCTTGGTGCAGCCGAGCAATAAGCCGTTTCCTCGATGCCCGGTAGGCTGTGATCTTATCGATGCTTTCAAGTTGCTCGACCTTAAGGTCTTGTAATGCTTGCGCCTCAAGCTTGATCGATTCTTCAATGGCGCTGATAGCGCCGAGCTTTTCTTTCGCCAGTGCGATCCGCTGGGTCCTGGCCCGATTGTGATATTCATAGTAGATGAGCACCCGCCCCATAGCAGACGGATCTTGCTGGTTGAGTAACAACTTCAGAAAGTCATGCTGTCCCATCATGTACGCTGCGCGAATTTGCTGTGCCAGCTGGTCGCGCTCACTAATAATTTTGGCTTGGTTCGCACGCCTCGATCGTTCTAGATCTTCCAACGTTACGAGCTTTTCTTTTATTGAGCGTTCTATTTCCTCCAATCGCTTGGCGGCCTTGCCAATGGCCACCTCGGTGTCGCGGAGTTGCTTGTAAACGGAATCTGCTTTGGCTTGTGTCGTATCCAGCTCACGCTGGACGCCTTCGATGCGAGAGCGCAGCGTTTCCAGCTCAGTGGTTTTCTCGTTATCTGTTGGTGGCGCGGCCGCCCCGACGGCTGTGAGGCATAAGGAGAAAGTAACAGATTGCCAGACGGGCAGAAAAGCTGGGGGCATCCAGCGACGTTTCGGCATAAGCGCGCGGACTGAGCCTAATTCCCGATGGTTGCCTCGGCAGGGTACTCCACAAGGTGTACAAGGTTGTGTCCGGTCATCTCCGCCGGTTTTTCCAGCCCCATCAAGTGGAGCATGGTCGGTGCAATATCCGACAATGCCCCGGTCGTTGGTAATATGTCGGCGGCGCGGCCAACATAGATCAGGGGAACCGGATTGCTTGTGTGCGCAGTATGTGGTTGACCACGCGCCTTCTCCGTCGTGAACCCCCGCATCTGTTCAGCGTTGCCATGGTCAGCTGTGATTAACAGCTCGCCGCCGACCTTTTGAGTCGCATCCACGATCTTTCCGAGGCAGTCATCGATGGCTTCGACGGCCTTGACTGTCGCGTTGAAGTCTCCTGAATGGCCGACCAAGTCGGCATTTGCGAAGTTGCAAATGATGGCATCGTATCGGCGATTATCAATGGCCTCAACCAATCGGGTCGTGATTTGATTGGCACTCATCTCCGGCTTGAGATCGTATGTGGAGACGCGAGGTGACGGGATAAGTATACGGTCCTCACCCGGAAACTCCCGTTCCTCGCCTCCGTCAAAAAAATACGTGACATGGGCATACTTTTCTGTTTCTGCGATCCGCAATTGTCGAAGGCCAAACTTTGAAATGTATTCGCCGAAAACGTTCCTGAGCGTTTCTGGGGGGAACGCCACTGGAATATCATAGTCCGCACTGTATGCAGTGAGACTGATAAATGCGCCAAGTTGCGGCGTATGGTCACGCGGAAAGTAGTCAAAGTTTGGTTCAATGAAGGCTTGGGTCAACTGCCGTGCACGGTCCGCACGGTAATTTGCGAATATGACGATATCACCGTCTTGAACACTAATGGGGCGCTCCCCACTGGGGACAATGGCGGTTGATTTCACAAATTCATCCGTCTCACCCCGCCCATAAGCTATGTCCAGCGCAATCAATGGATCCTCCGATCGATAGTCCGCTTTACCCTGGCTGATGAGATCGTATGTGTACAGCGTCCGCGCCCAGCGCTTGTCTCTGTCCATAGCAAAGTAACGCCCGATTAGCGAAGCGATGCGGCCGCTCCCCAGTTTCGAAAAATGCATCTGGGCTTGTTGGATGGATTCGGCCGCACTCTTTGGTGGTCTGTCGCGCCCGTCGAGAAAGGCATGGAGATAGACCTTTTCCACACCGCGCCGAGCTGCGATCTCCATGATGGCGAAAATGTGATCTTCGTGGCTGTGTACACCCCCGGGGGATAGCAAGCCGATGACGTGCACGGCATGTTGGGTGGTAGCAGCTTTATCAATCGCGTCTGTAAGCACTTTATTTTTGAAGAACGAGTCGTCGTCAATCGCGCGGGAAATACGGCTGAATTCCTGATCGACAATTCGACCCGCACCAATGTGCATGTGCCCAACCTCGGAATTTCCCATCTGGTTATCGGGCAAGCCAACGTCCACCCCGGAGCAAAGCAACAGCGTGTGCGGATATTCTTCCCACAGGCTCTCCCAAACGGGTGTGTTGGCGCTATGGATGGCGTTGTATAAGGTGTTTTCGCTGTAGCCCCACCCGTCAAGCACGATCAGAACGATGGGTCTGCGGCGCGTGGTCATAGGCCTAAGGTCGGCGGTTGTGTCGCTTGCTTTAGCAGTGGTGGGTGCCAGAGTGTTGATCTATCTGCAATCTGATCGCTTGCAAATACTGGGAGGTGTCACAGCTCGATTAGGTGACTATGCAATCCTCGCAAGCGCTTAGGGCTATTCCTTATATGATGGGTCTTATCGTCACCAACTTATATATAGGGTACCACGAAATGGCCCTTCTCTGACATGCTTAATTTGCCAAATACGTGAGAACCTTCGTGGACAAAAGAGAAATAAATCGTATCATGCGTTGGACTAAATTTGGCGGCAAACTTACTGCCAGCCCATGCAGTATCTCCCGTTAATCACGCGAGCGATTTTTTAATGGACCGTTATATTGAGTTTGTTGTTAATTATTGGTTCCTTTTCGCGCTGCTGGCAGTCATTCTCGTTTTGCTTGGCTGGAATCTATTAGGGAGCAGGTTTCTAGGTGTTAAGCAGGTCGGGCCTATGCAGGCCACGCAGCTAATGAATCGCCAGGATGCAGTTGTTGTTGACGTCCGGGATAAAGCCGATTTTTCCGATGGTCATATCCTAAATGCACTACATAAACCATTAACACAGCTCCAAGATTTACCAAGAGCGCTAGCAAAATACCGCGCGCGACCTGTTATTATTTATTGCACTAATGGCTCTGCGTCCGTACGCGCGTGCAGGACCTTGTTAAAGGAGGAGTTTACACAAGTGTACAATTTAAAAGGTGGTATCCTTGCCTGGCGAAATGCAAATCTCCCACTGACAAAAAAATGATGTTATCGCAAGCCCGAAGTGCTTTTTGCGACGAAGACTAAAAAAGATGCCCAGAGCTCTAATCTTGGAAGCAAAATATGACGGAACAATCTGAGACGCCGAAGCCCGCTGGTCAAGCGCAGACTCGATCCGGCCAGCTCATGATCCAGAAGGTTTATACCAAGGACCTCTCGTTTGAGACACCCCATTCACCCCAGATTTTCTCGGAAGATTGGAAACCAACGGTTAACCTCCAGCTTGCGAATCATGCGACAACACACGGTAACGATCTTTACGAGGTTGTGTTGACCGTGACGGTCACAGTGACATTTGCGGAGAAAACAGTCTATCTGGCCGAGGTAAACCAAGCAGGGATCTTCCAAGTCAGTGGCTTCCCGGAAAATTTGAAAGCGAGGGTGCTTGCCACCATGTGTCCCAATATCCTATATCCCTTTGCGCGGGAGATGGTTTCGGACTTGGTGACCCGCGGGGGATTCCCGCAATTGCTGCTGGCGCCGGTGAATTTCGAGGCCCTCTATGCGGAGCAAGTGAGGCAGCAAAGCGGGGATGCCGCAAACCCACCGGCGGTAACGCATTAATCCTAACTCTCATTCCACCACCTTATTCATCAGGCACTGGCGATGGCAAGCGATACAACACCGGTGCTGGTAGCAGGCGCAGGTTCATGGGGGACTGCGCTTGCGATCGTGCTGACGCGCAATCATCAGCCGACCTATTTATGGGGACGCAACAGGGAAACCATGGCCGCCCTCAAGCGCGATCGAACCAACAAACGCTACCTCCCTGGGTATGGTTTCCAGGACCTCTTGGAACCCGTGGATGACTTGGCTGCCGTCCTGTCAGGCGTGAATGACATCGTCATTGCGGTCCCATGTCAGGGCCTGCGGAGTGTCCTGGAACTCATTGCGCGCGCCTCCCATGCGGGAATTCGGATCTGTATGGCGTGCAAGGGCTTGGAGGCGGGGACCCAGCTACTCAACCATGAGGTGGCTGGTGAGGTCTTGGGTGAGGAGGTGCCCACGGCTGTACTTTCGGGACCGTCCTTTGCAGTGGAAGTCGCCAAAGGCCTGCCGACCGCCGTCACGGTGGCATCCAGTGATGCGAAATTTGCCTCTGACCTCGCCAGGCGATTTCACAGTGAGTCATTCAGGACCTACACCAATGACGATATCATCGGTGTCGAGGTCGGCGGCGCGGTGAAAAATGTCTTGGCGATTGCGGCTGGCATCGCCGATGGACTCGGGTTCGGTGCCAATACCCGTACCGCGCTGATCACGCGCGGGCTTGCAGAGATCATACGCCTCGGCGTGGCCTTGGGCGGGAAGCGCGAGACCTTTATGGGGCTGGCGGGACTGGGGGATCTGGTGTTGACCGCGACCGAGGATCAGTCGCGTAATCGACGTTTTGGGCTTGCGCTCGCCAAAGGGGCCACGGTGGAGCAGGCCCTGGCGCAGATCGGCCAGGTTGTCGAAGGCGTGCGGACAGCCTATGAAGTCGATACGCTTGCGCAAAAATTGGGTATCGAGATGCCCATTACCCATCAGGTGGTTCGGGTCTTAAGTGGCGAGAGCACGCCCCGCGAGGCGGTGCAGGCCTTGCTCGCCCGGGATCCCAAGGCAGAAACCCTCTGAGCTGGCCCTGGACAAGGATCCGCCGTTAATCGCAAATCGCGTTGGCGCGCAAGCACCTGACGCACAGACCGGGATGAATGACTGACCCGAAACAACTCATCAAAGACTATTGCCGGGAGAGTGACCACGGGGCATTCAGCGCGTTCTACCGGCAACAGGCGCCTCGCCTGTGGCGCTTCCTGGTCGCGCGGGGTTGCTCCCAGGATGCCGCTTATGATCTGTTGTCCGAGGCTTTTGCGCGCTTTATTCAAGTGGTCTGCAAGGATCCCCGCGCCCCAGTGGCGCTGCTCTATCGCATTGCCGTGAACGCCCACATCGACAGCTACCGCCGCCAAACCGCCTCCCCGGTCCGCTTTGACAGCGACGTCGTCGATGCCGCGACCGAGTTATCCGTTGAGGCGAGCGATGAACACGAGTATCTTCGTACAGTGATCGGGACGCTGGATGAGAAAGAACAGAACCTCTTGCTGATGCGTTATTGGATTGGATTAACACACCGGGAAGTGGCTGAGGTTTTGGGCTTACCCCCCGGCACGGTGCGCCGCCAATGTGCGGCGGCTGTGAAGAAACTACGGCAACGATGGCAGGTCG
>JAPUIX010000136.1 GCA_027296625.1 Gammaproteobacteria bacterium
TATCTTCTCGAAGACGCGTTTTAGCGGCAATGTCTTTTCGTCCAATATCTGTATAACCTCGATCATGTTGTTGTCTTCCTGACATTTTCTACCAAGCAAAAGATAGAACTCGTCGCCAGAATTTTCGATTTCACAAGAAAAGCTGGCGATTCGAGGAACATTCCTGAGCCGCTCGTACACCGTGTCTAGGTTCCGGGGAGCATGCCGTTTTGCCGAGCCGGACAGCTCGCGCTCGGCCTTGGCGCAGCCTTTTATCCCGCCTTCTGTTGCCGTGATGAAGCCGACGAGGGTGCTTGGCGAATGATCCATTCGCTTGGCATAGCTGATACACGCGGCATACTCGGACAGCCTGGAGCGGTCGTAATCCTTACCGAACACCAACTTGAGAACTGGTGTGTACGGCGCCCTTTTTTGAACTTTTATGCCAGCAGCAGCACACAACTCTTTGTATTCATTAAGAAAATTCCGACTTATGGTCCAGAGCTCGTAGGCTTTCCTTAGGACGTCGTATAATTGCTCGGCTGAGCGCGCGGTTCCGGCTTCAAAAGTACGAGCCAAGGATCGACATTCTTCGAGCACCTGGACAAACTGGCCATCTTCCTGCTTGGCGTCTTTCCACCCGTTGTGGGGCGATCCCGAATGATCGTCGATCGGAACCGCGGAAAATGTTTTGCCGCAAAGCTTTTTGTTGGGCACTCCGATACAAAGAATTGAGTGCAGAGTTTTTCCATCCTTACTGAATGGAAGCAGAATGACGTTCATGGGCAGCATCATGCCCTCGCAATTAACGTCAAATGCGATCGGAGCTTCATCCGCCACTACGTCATGATACTTTGTGGTGATTTCGAAAATAAGTGAGCCAGGGTCTAGTTCGGAGATGAGCGAACCCGCCGGATTTTCGTTGATGCCTTTGCAGTACATACGGCCTGCAAAGGAGACCGTCGGTTCCAAATCGTGACGGCGTAAGTCGAGTAGGATTACGCTATCCCCGAATTTCCTGCAAAGATTCGCAGTGTGCGTGCCCAACACGGGAAACAGCATATCACGACGCATAGCCTCCCATGTCTGCCATAAATCGACAATCTCAGACCTCATGGTATCGCTGCCAGTTCCTTTCGGACCTGCACCGCCCAGTTGGATGTCTGGTTTTGAATTGTGCTGCTGGTACTGACCAGATTGAACTGATTCGATTGTCTGGCTGTGAAAACTCACTGTACGTTCTCCTATCGCAGTAGCGCTCGGTGAATGGAGGCGACGCTTACCAATGGATATGTCGTTCCCGAAGGCCTTACATTTCTTTACATTGCTATCGTAAATAAACATTGAGATAGTTAATAAACTGTAACTTTGTGTAATTGCTCAACCCAAGCCTGTTCGCTCACGTTGGGGAGCCGAGTTTTGACGGTTCAAGAGAATCTCATGACCGGCCACGGCGACGTGCGAGTCGGGCCTTGCGCCCGAGGCCGGCGACGACACCGCATCAAGTACACGAACCGCAAGCCTTTGCTGCCTACCTGGAGCGGCGCTCGAAAAGGTGTTGGCCTGCCAGCCCAGTCACCCCGACAGCAAGCACCTGCGCGAACGCTTGCCGGTGGCAAATCCGGGAAATCAAGCCGAGACAGACTGGTGGATGAGGTGGTGCAGCGGGGCGACGTCCGGTACGCCGTAAACGTCGAGGTGGTCGCCGGGACGGTCCCGGAAGGTCGGAAGATGCGCTAGCTGCGCTGGAGATCTTACGCCGGGTGACGCGACCCGTCCCAACAATTTACTCGCTGAGTTAAGGCATTAATAACCGTAACACCTTATAAGCGGTCACAATCGTATCTATCCAGGCAACATAAAATGAAAGATATAGTTTGTCTCCATCTCGGTCGTTGGAACCACGCGTTCTCCCGTAAGGCATCCTTCAGCGTGCTCCTCGTCGCTTGCCTCATTAGTGTCGTGGGGACCGTGAAGCAAAGTCACGCAGGGCCCCCATTCGCCGACGGGCACTTGATTTTGGACATGTGCTCATCCCAGGGCTCCTACTTCGGCAAGGGATACTGCATGGGCTATCTTGCAGGCGCCTCGGACCAGATCAGGATATCGGTTGATGCGATGCATGGAAACGCATGTGCATCGCAAACTGCGTATGATATTGCCAAGTTTGTCGATCTAACGGTCAAATATTTGAGGGATCACCCGGGCGAGCTGAATAGGTCTGCATCGTCGCTGCTGAGCCGAATCCTGCCCAATCCTGAGGCCTGCCAAGTCGCCGATAATCTCGGGCCCTGACTTGGGCCGAAGCCAATTGCTCAGTCTAATCCAACCGCGGATCTTCAGCACGACCGCTGGTTCAATGCCCCTCGTTTAGAACGCGCCGGCGCGCAATATCGGTCAGTCCGTATGCATCATCCAGTTCCCGGTACGGCAACAATCAGCGTCTAAAGTGACCTTGGAAACGTGGAACTCAAGCTTCAGCCGACAGTCATAACCCAGCCTCAGATCCCCATCTTTGATTCATCTAACAGGTGAGCCATATCTACATCAGAATACGCCTATAACGCTTTGAATTTTATTTCGAAGACACACTCTGATGTCGTCAAATCACGAACTCATTTGGGAACCGCGGGACTAATGGATCGAATTTTTAAAATTGTTCGGTAAGATATTTTTAACCTGCTATGGACATAGATCTTCGGAGTAGATTTCTCTTGCTCATCAAGTGGAGATCAAACCCATTGACTTGACGCCGCGTCAGGCGCGACGACGATCTCATGCCGCGCTCTCGGATACAGCATCCTTGGAATCCTTGATGTTAGTAGCTGCTGAAGAGTCTGCCTCCAGACGCACCCCGTTGCCCCTACCGAGGCCGCCGAAGCCTATTGCGGCTCATCAATACTGGTGTTGTTTTGCAGCGGTTTGCATTTTGACGTTCGGCATCAGCAGCGTCAGAGTGGGTGCGATAGAAATTGGATGGCAGGCTTATGTAAAGGGTGATTACGCGACCGCCCTAACCGATTTTCGATTCAATGCGCAACGCGGCGATGCCTTGGCAGAGTATAACCTTGGTGTCATGTACGAGACCGGTCAAGGAGTTGAGCAGGATGATGTCGAGGCATTTATCTGGTACTCCCGCGCCGCGGAGCATTTTCCTGAAGGTGACGCACGCAAACGGGCATTGCGTCGACGCGAAGCTGTCAAAAGATTTATGACCGATGAAGAACGTTCGGATGCCATGACACACGCGAGGCAAAAGGGACTCGACACTCAAGACCTTGGAAATGCGCAGGTTGTCATTCGCCTCAATAACGATAGGCCGAAATCAACAAGCGTTTTACCGGGGCGAAAGCCAAGGCGCGGCCAGAAATCTTCGATTCCTAATGGTCGTGTCCAGTATGCTCTGCATCTGTCATCAGTCAGATCTCGACATGATACAGCGAGAGAATGGGCCAGGTTGAGCAGGATTAATGGCGAGCTATTATCAGACATGCGTATGCACGTGCGGCAGGTAAATATCGAGAACCGTGGCACTTTCTACCGAGTATTGGCTGGCTATGTGGCGAATCGATTGAAGGCAGAAGACCTATGCTCCCGCATAAGAGTAAAGAAACAATATTGTATCGCAGTCCGACTTCACGGAAATTAGAGCGTTATCCGACCTAACGGGGTCATTCGATGGGCCAGAGCGGCTCATCCGCTGATGTCCACCGCGGTCTGCACATTTTAGCCGACCATGCGGCTGACCTACTTACGGTCGGCCATGGGTCACCGAAACAGTGGTGGTGCCCCTACCGATTCGCAATGCGCCGCTACCGAAACAGGGGCGCATTCTCGGCCTCGTTTTCCGCCGCTCGTTGGTCACCAGCCAGCGATTGCTCGACCTCGATCTTGCTGGCCATATCGCTCACCCGCTCTATTATGTCATTCAGTTCGCATTTGGCCGGAGCGGGACTGTTCGGCAAGTCGGTTTCAGCGTATGCCCCGGTCTCGGCCGATTCGTCGCTCGCCTCGGCGGCGATGTTCGAAACCTTGGGTTCGACCACTGCGTCCGCATCCTCCGCAATCGCTTCGACCGCTGGTGCCCTCCCTTGATCTGGATCCCCCTCAACGATACAGGAGACCTTCAGGACGAGTTCCCGTATCGTTTTGCTCAGTCCGCCCAGGTTGCCCGCATTGATGGTTTGGAGGAGCGTGACGATAATGTCGTACAGCTGCTCGTTTTCTTCGTTCAGGGAGGCGATTTCGGCCCTCTG
>JAPUIX010000137.1 GCA_027296625.1 Gammaproteobacteria bacterium
GGCGCTCGGGTCCCTACCCCACCTGAGGCGGCACCTGGGGTTGTATCGTGTAAATGCGATCACGTTTGATCGTGTGAGTGCCTACAAGAATGCCCGACTCGATGAAGGCGCCGCACCGGCGACGGTGAAGTATGAGCTAGCAACGCTGCGTAAGGGCCTTAGGATCGCCATGCAAAGTGGTAAGCTCGTTAGAGTCCCTCACATGCCAGAGATCAAGGTGGAGAATACCCGCTCGGGTTTCTTCGAGCTTGAGGAGTTCCGGGCGGTGCGCGCCGAACTGCCGCCCGAGCTAGGGCCACTCGTTGAGGTAGCGTACTGGACGGGTTGGAGGATTAGGTCTGAACTTCTTCCTATGGAGTGGAGTCAGATCGATCTAGAGGCCGGTACGATGCGTCTGGAACCTGGTACAACAAAGAACGGCAAGGGTCGCACCTTCCCTATCGACCTACTTACGCAACTCTATGGGGCGATCAAGGCACAGCGGGAGTACACAGAGAGAGTACAGCGGGAGAGTGGCCGGATCATCCCATGGGTCTTCCACAGGGATGGAGAGCCCATCCGCGACATGTACGGCGCCTGGCGCGCCGCGTGTAAGCGGGCTGGCTTGGAGGGCAAGCTCCCGCACGACTTTCGCAGAACGGCCGTGAGGAATCTTGAACGGGCGGGTGTGAGTCGATCCGCAGGGATGCAGCTCACCGGACATCTTACCGAGGCAGTTTACCGGCGCTATGCGATCACCAACGAAGCCGACCTTAAGGATGCCGTTGCGAAGCTGGCAGGGCTCCAAAATCAGGCTAGCCGAAAGATCCTACCTATCTCGGTCACATCTCGGTCACAAAAGCAGGCCGCCAATGCTTAGGCTGACCCTGAAACCCTATGCCCAGGGCGGGATTCGAACCCGCACGGGGTTGCCCCCAAGGGATTTTAAGTCCCTTGTGTCTACCAGTTCCACCACCCGGGCTTGAAGGCGAAACCTCACTTCCACGAACAGTTTGCGCAACAGTCGCGTAGTCCCGCACCAGCCTCCAAGGGATGTCACGTCCCTTGGGCGTCTGATACGCCATGCGCGGGGAGGCTAGTTCTCCACCTTCGTCCCCCGGGGGGGCTGGCCGTGCCGCGACCATGACATTCTTTCGACGGTGGCAGTCACGCAAGCCCGTACTTCCAGTGTCCTGAAAAAACTTCCCCGCAGTATCGACAGTACGGATCCCCGACGATAACCAGCTTCTCACATTTGGCGCACTTCATGGTCTCGACTAGGGGTTCACCAGGGGGTGGTAGGATAGGTCTGTACGCGAGATGGATCACGCGGGCAATCTACGGGCTCGCCCACAACAGCAACGCATTAGTGTCCTCATGAAGCACTGCGGCTGCTTCTCTCATGATCGGCCCATGGTAACGAACGGCGCGCATGCTCGCAGGGCGGCCCGCTTACGGCCGTACAGTAAACCGAACCGTGTCGGTGGCGAGTGGATCCAGCGGTAGATGGGCCCAATCTGCGAGAACAGCTATCACTCTGTGCGTGCCAGGCGCCAGTCCCTGGACCACAAACTCGGTTTGCCCACGGCCCAAATGCCTGATGCCCGTTACTCCCGCGGGAATTGTGTCGCCGGGCAGGGTGAGGTTCCTGTCTATGAACAAGTGGTGGTGTGCGGTGCCTGATCGCTCCTCGGCGGCGGACGCAATCTCGACACCGGCGGCGGCGAGCACGACGCGGACGTCACGACTGTTCACCACTGCCCCATCAGCCGGTTCGATGATGTCCACTCGAGCAGAGCCTTCACCTCCGGCGCACGCGACGGCGGCGAGCAGCACGCACGTCAAGAGAACTTGGTGAGTAGTGCCCTTGTCAATCGACATGCTGATCAAGACCTCGCCTATTGAAGCACGCCACGGCGCCTGCGCATCACACGGCAATCGAAGAAAGCACGAAGCGAGCCCGGAAGCTGGACCTTGACGTTAAATGGCTAGTGGAGTTTCCCAACTTCACGCTTCTAATTGGGAATCCAATGGGTACGGATGCTTGGGCGCATCTCGAAATTGTTCTGCCGTTTACCGAGTCCGGACATCGACCAATCCTCCGTATCGAGCGTTCGCACAACCAACCAGTATTTGACCGACTGACGAAGATGTATGACGCTCTCTGGGATCAAGCCGAACCGCCACCCGCGATAGCGCACATTTACCCGTCGGGGCTGTAAAGCGGGCGGGCGATTCTACTCCAGCTGCACCGTGCAGCGACCCCCACATTCTTTCGACGGTAGTAGTCACGCAAGGCCGTACTTCCAGAATCCTGAACACTTCTCCGCAGTATCGACAGTACGGGTCCCCGACGATAACCAGCTTCTCACAGTTGGCGCACTCCTGCTCCGCCACATTTATCATTACAACGGACGTTCTCCCTCACTGACGGAAACGACATCACCGGCCGCGCGCTGTCTCCTCTACGGCGCGTAGGGCACCAGGATCGTGACCGTCCTCCCATCGTCGTAAACGACCGTCATGCCCGCGTACGCCATTGACGCCACGATGTCGAACACGGCCGTGAACGGTGCGGCCCGCACCGTCTGGACGGCCAGCACTTGCTGCTCCGAATCCGCCAGAAACAACCCGACCTCTGTGATGCCGCGACGGTCTCCCGGCCAACTGAGACGCACGATACCCTCATCGATTTCTTCCACGTGAAGCTCAAAGTCGGCCCGGCCCTCCGTCACCGTCGCGGCCGCGCGGTATCGGGCACGGTAGGGTCGGTACCGGACATAATAAGGGTAGCCGACGGAATGGAACGGAGCCGCGATCACCAGACCCACATGCAGTCCGTGATGCACGAACAGGGTCTCGTGGTGAACGAGGGCATGGTGGTCATGGCCTAGAGCTATCCCCTGGATATGGCCTCCGACGATGCCGTGCCGCCTCCCACCCACGTGCCTCACGGCACGGGCGTAACCGCGGCGGACTACAGGCCCACCCCTGCGATGCCTCACGGCACGGGCGTGACCGCGGCGGACTACAGGCCCACCGCTGCCATGACTCACGGCACGGGCGTGACCGCGGCGGACTACATGCCCACCGCTGCCATGACTCACGGCACGGGCGTGACCGCCACGATGTGCGCCCCCATGGACGTGTTGAGCGATGAGGGGCGCGGGCATGATCGTCATCACCACCGCGATGAGCAGAGCCACGACCCCCCTGGACCCGCCAGGTGTTCGTCTGGGAATTCTCGTCATGGGACCTCCTTGGTCGCGCGCGAGATAGACGTTGGCCATGCCACCCTGACCGATTTCTCGTTCGATCTCGTGGCGGTCAGCGAGTGCGGCTTTGAGGTCTTCCAGGCGCTGGGTCATGGAGAACTAAGATGGGTGAAACAGCGGAAGTTGGAAAGGGATATCGACCTACGTTCTTGGGACATTTTTGCTGCTTTTCAGGCGTCCGCTCTAGCTAAGGGGCGAAATGTCCCAAATCTTGTGATCGAGATCGTAGAATTCGCGCAATGAGAAGCATAAGTTTCTGGTAAGAAGATGCAAATCCTCCCAGGGGGAGGTTCAGAGGGGAGGTTCAGATGACCAGCAGTGAGGTTAGCGATCGTATCGGATTCAGAGAGTCCAAGCTTGAGCAACTGCCTAACAACCGCTGCCGAGCGCGGGTAGTCCTAGCTCGACCCGAGGGAGATGAGTTTGCTGGCGCGGCTCAGGGCGAAGACACGGAAAGAGGACGACTTAAGAGTACTGTCGAGGCCACAGCGCGCGCTCTGGAGAAATCGGTAAATGATGAGATCGCGCTAGACGTGCAGGGAGTGCAAACTATCACGGAGTCTCACACCAACATCATCGTAGCATTGCTAGAGTACCGCCTATTGGGTGGGATGCGACAGCAGCTGGTCGGATCATGCATCATAGGGAAGCAGCCCGCCCAGAGCGCCACGTTCGCAGTGCTGAAAGCCACCAACCGCCTCATGGGTAATGTTATCGTCAAGCCCTCAGATTCAGAGGCCACCGATGTCATCGAGAATGAGATCAGGTGATCGGATTGAGTTTAAGGAGTTCGAGTTAATACGCTTAGCCAACAGTCACTGCAGCTCGACGTATGCAAAGAGACACAAGCTCTCACGACCGCGAAACCCCTGTCACCTACTTCAAGAAAGAAGTTGACCTAATACGTCAGATGATTGTCAGCCCAGGCACTGACCTGACTTGTCCTCGATGCAATGCACTTCTCGAAAGCGAGACCATCGCCGGCGGAGGAACCATCGAGCAAAGCCCCGAACGCCGCTGGGACGCTCGGGGCTATCTACGTGTGTACGTCCCCGGCGCTAATGAATCCAACCCGCCGAAGCAACCGTCAAGTCTACCGGAGCAGGCAATTGGTAATGGTAGATGGCTACTCGAACTCAAATGCTGATCTTCACTATCCCGAGGATGAGGAGGGCGGCTCCGATGATGATTGCGATCTTTGCGTTTTTCGATAGTTCAGCAGGCGCAGCGTACAGCAGCGGCTCACTCGCAGCAGTGCTGTTGATGGCTCCGGCTGCCCAGATCAGAGCGGCGGGGCTATTTCGCTCCACTGACGGCACCCAGGAAAGCAAGAGCGGTCGCTCGCTGCTCTGGAGCGTGCGCGTTGGGACCGGGATCGGAACATTCAAGTCTTCGGTCTGCACTACACTAGATCCCTGCGGCCCTGTCTGGGCGACGACTTGAGTGAGGGAAGTGGCGACGAGGAACGGGCCTAGGAAAGCGGCTACGGCAGCACGCATGGGGACCTCCTTAAAAAGGTTATGTAGTGCAGTGCGAATGTGCACCCGGGATCCCCGGGCGGCAAGCCGGGCAATCATTAAATCGACACTTCAGGATAAGAAGGAACAAGCACAACCACTTCAAGACTTTCCGCTATGCTGTCAAATGAAGTCCAGTACCGGGTTCTTCCGAGCTTCCAACAATGCAGATAGCATGGACTTAAACTGCGCTATCTGGCAGTCCAAGGCCGTGTCATACAAGCTATGCCCGTGCGGATAACAGCGTCCTGTATGGGCCGGTTGATAGTCGGGATAGGTCTCCCAGAATGCGGTAAGCGATGGCACAACTGCCTCTGGATTTTCCTGTAAAATAGCATTCACAAAGGCCTCTTTGGTGGCTTCGATAATCAAAGGGGTAGCTTTCTCATCAGCAATATGTCCAACAAAGGCATCGGTATAGGCTTTTTCTGGATCCAAATCATCATATTCGCCGTAGATCAAATCCCATCCCAGCACTACGTCCATGGCGCTCAAAATTAATCCCCGAAGCTCATATTCGCAGTCTGCGCTTAGTTGATTTCCAACATCTTCCAATTGTTCTGCTGTGGGTTGGCCTTTGATATCCGGTTGCCTGGCGGCCTTTATAAATAAATCAAAATACGACGATACTACGTCAGCCAAATTGGATAAACTAATTTGGGACCCTTTCCATCTTAGGAACCGACAACGTCCGTCACAACTGCCACGGATATCGTGTTCGGGGCAGTCCCCATTACCCTTGCGAACGTTGTTGCAATTAGCGCTCCACTTACAAAACATCAAGAAACCACAGTCTGTGTCAAAATAACAGTTACATGGATCCCGTTTAAAGGTTAATCCCAAAATTCGTATGCTAACAAAGGTCGGTAGGGAGATATAAAGGGCACTACGGAGGCCTGTTATCACGATAGTGACCGCCAGTCCTGCCGAGATGGTTTTCTGGCGGTGGTAATAAAGCACTTTCAAGTTCGTTAAGTGTTGCTTGGCATAGACGCCCATGTGTAGCAACCAGAGAGTCGCGAACGCTATGAAAACAACCAACACTATTTGCAGAATAAGTATCGGTATATTCGTTAAGAACTGAAGAACTATGTATATGAGAAGCGACAGAACCGAACCTATGAGGGCTCTTCTCATGCAGCTGGCACATCGTCCCAGTTTAGAATGAACAAAACCTCTTAATCCGGAGACTTCTTGAGGGCAAGGCATTAGTTTTCTCCTAAGTGGCTATAGATCTGCCTAACGAATCCGTCAGATTCTCATCCAGGGGTGTTTTTCGGCCATCTTGGCAGAGAATTACGGTAGTGTCCTAATTTAGTCCTAGCGTGCGATTGCCTCTTTCTTCGGGAGTCTCCCAATCCACGATTTTGTTTTTGAATAAGCCGGGGGCGACCGTTACCCTGGTGCCGCACTGGCACCTAACTACCGTGGGCTGCAAAAGGAACGAATTCGTTTTGACCTTGCGCCCGCACTGTGGACACTTCAGCAATTTATTTCCCACATCACGGTCGAGGCCCACCACTCGTATCCGGGAGAATTACGGGATTGTTGAAAATGGTTCGGTCACTAAACTGAATATTCATCCCGGTAACGGCATACGTACCCGCTTCGGTCTGCGGAGAAGCCCTGACTGACCCGCTCTCCACCGTCCTGAAGGACACTGCAAAGCCATACGTGCCATCGTCTCTGAGTTCGAGAAGCCCCTGAGTTGCCTCAACTGTATCGCTTCCTGCAGTGATCACCGCGGCTCGGAGTTCGGAGCCGTTAACGGTTTGGAGCGCGTAGGTCCCGACGACTGAGAGTATGTCAAACTGGTCGCTAGTCGCATCGGTGAGAGTGCCCCGAACGCCGCTGGGAC
>JAPUIX010000138.1 GCA_027296625.1 Gammaproteobacteria bacterium
CTGTACGTCAAATTACGCTGAAGATTTCAATCGCAACTCTTTCGGATGATTCGAGAGCTCCTTCCATGCCGCGATTGGATAGCGCCGTTGCGTCACCGCAAAGGTGAATTCGTCCATGGGGCTCGTTCATATGACCAGCGAAACGGGTGACTTGACCGGGGCCGAAATTCGTAAAGTCACCTGATGCAAAAGGATCGCGAAACCAGGACTTGTAGCCGGCGACCTCAAGCTTGCCCTTGGCCGCAGGCCTGATTTTTTCGATTGTGGAAACGACCAGCTTGGTCGCGCTCTCCTGATCCATCTGGTCTAGGCGCTCAGCTTTGTTGCCCATCATCAGGGCCATCATGCTTGCGACTTCATTTGGATCGTCTTCGCTAAGGTTAAGCATGAAAAGTCCGACGGGCGCGTCGGTGATGAACATGGCGGGCTTGAAACCGTCCGCCTCCCAGTATGGCGCAGTCGGTACAAGGTGTACCTGTGTGACCAGTTGCCGGGGAACCGACCAGATGGCTTTCCTCTGCACGCCGGTGAAATAGGGTTCGACCTTGATTCGGCGGAGCACCGGTAGCGGTATCGAACACACTACGCGGTCGGCGCGATAGACGGTGCCGTCGGCGCAATGGACTTCGGCAGTATCATCGCCGGTCCGCATTCCCACGACTTCCTTCCCATAGTGAACCTCTTTCTTGAGAAGCTCAGTCATCGCCTCGGGAAGCCTTTGGTTGCCGCCTTTCATGGTATACGAGCTCCGCACGCCGTCTTTGAAGAACACCGTACGACCCCATAGGTATTCCATCATCACGATGAGTGCCGATGCGTCATGAGTAGAGTTGTTATATTCCCACTTGTGATTGCAGCACAGGTCAATCACCTCAGGGGTCGCGCCTTCACCTAACATCCAGTCGTCAAACGCGATATCCAGATGGGCAAATTGTGGATCAAGCCAGGCCGAGGATTGGGGCAACGGCACATGCTCTTTCATAAAACGCATGTAATATTGCCAAGGGGCGTCTTCTCTATGCTCTACAGGCAACGGATTCTTGGGATGGTTCGGCCAATCCTTCATAGGTACAACTTTATCGTCTATGACAAGTTCCATACCCCTCAGATAGGATTGTCGATTGGCCTGAATTTCAACACCGTATCGGGCGGCGGCGTCGAACAACCGAGCATAGCCGCTACCAAAGGAACTTCCACCAGCTTCCGGGTTGCCTGGAACATCGTACAGCGTTTTCAAGCGGCCCCCGGCCCGCATTCGGGCTTCAATTACCTGGACCTCCAGGCCCTCGTCCTCGAGCATCAAAGCTGTGTGGAGTCCGGATAACCCGGCGCCGATGACCACGACATCCGACCTGGACTGAGCCCTCGCCAGTCCGGGTCCCGCCAAAGCCAGCGACGCGGCTGCTGTACCTTGCAGCATTTCTCTTCTCGTGATCGTTTTTGTCGTCATGTGCAGCCCCCGGATTTTTGATGAGCCCCCTTTAACTGTCATCAACCATTCAGTTGCGGAGTGTCCAGGACAGTCCCAACAACGGTCGTTCGAAACCAACTATGATCCGCAACGGCGTGTCACCTGATGGATGGCTCAAAAGAGATGCCTATCGCGCTCGGTTAATATCGTTTATACGGGACAGGCCATGATAACAATATTCGTAACCGGCTCAAATCGAGGTATCGGTCTCGAGTTTGTTCGCCAGTACACCTCTGATGGTGCGGAAGTCATTGCAACTTGCCGGAATCCGGACGCGGCCGATGATCTTCAGGCGATCGCCGAAACCTCGCACGGCCGCGTGCTTGTCGAGCAACTTGACGTTAGCGATCCGGGATCGATTAAAGCGCTTGCACAACAATATGAGGGTAAGCCAATTGACATCCTGATCAATAATGCCGGGGTAATTGGCCCGAGAGACCCGAATCAGGAACGGCTCAAGGAACAATTTTTTGGCACTCTGAACTACGACGCGTGGCTGGATGTCATTAATGTAAATGCTCTGGGCCCCATTCGTATGGCCGAGGCGTTTATTGAAAATGTAGCGTTGGGTACAGAAAAAAAGATCGTGACGCTGTCGAGTACCGTGGGTTCGATCGAGGAGGGGCCTCACCCGGTATTCATATACTCAACGAGCAAGACGGCTTTGAATAAAGCAGTTTCGGTATTGGCGCTGGCATTGCAGGACAAAGGAATCATTGCCGCTCTGTTCTGTCCCGGTCATGTAAAAACAGATCTCGGCGGCGAAGACGCAGACGTCGAAGTAGAAGACAGTGTTGCGGGCCTGCGGGAGCTAATATCCGGGCTCACGATGGACGACAGCGGTACCTTCACGCGCTACAACGGCGAAACCGTTGCGTGGTAGAAACTGTGCGACCGGATCGATAGATCCATATCAAATGAGCAGTGTTTCGCTCCCTGCCGTCAGACCTTTCTCGTGCGCCGGTCCGCGATCGAGATTTCCGGGTGCCAGGTGGAATCTGCACCTTTGCCCCGCCGTGCGATCACCGCGTCGATAAGGTACGGTCGTCCTTCGCGGGTTACTGCCGCGGCGCGCGCGAATGCCGCCTTAAGTTCGGCGGGTTGGGATACCATTTCACCATCAATGCCAAATCCTTTGGCAATGTTGACAAAGTCAACAACCGGATTTCCGAGATAACAAGCCATGTCTTTCCAAAGCTCTTTGTTGGTTTTGACCAGTTGGGAAGTCATGTACAGTGCTTGTCGTTCCGAGTCATAGCTGCGGTTGTTCAGTATCACGATAATGACCGGTATATCGTAGCGAGACGCCGTCCACAGGCTTTCCAACTGACCAAACAACATAGCGCCGTCACCTACCAGGCATGCAACCTGGTGATTAGGGCGGGCGATCTTTACTCCCAGGGATGCCCCGATGCTCCAGCCAAGCGCGAATCCCGTCGCAGGGCCAATCACGGTCTTTTGCCCCTGCGCGAAGTTCATGCTGTCGTAGGCACTCCGCCCGCTTGATTCGGGTACGATGATTGCGTCCGCCTCGAGCGCTTGATCGGCCTCATAAAGTAATCGTTCTGGGGCAATGGGGCTGTCATTCCACGTTGCTGCGTTTCGTTGTCGCCTGCGCTCCTCCGCTGCAGCGTTTGCAGCTCGCGACACCTCGAGCCGATCTCCTTTTGTCCGCTCGATCTGTGACTTCGTTGCCATCGCTTCAATAGCGTCTATCAGGGCACGCGTCGTTTCCTTGACGCCCGCAGCTATCGCCAGATCGGTGGGATACAAATTGCCGATCTTGTCGTACTCGATCCGCGCGTTGATGATCGTTGCCTGTTCCGGTACGGGGAAGCCAAAGTTCGTCGGATCGGGCATATCGCTACCGAGATTGAGGTAAACATCGGTTTGCCGCACCCCCCGTGGCGCACCGCCTACCGAAAATCCGGCAAATAAAGGGTGCTTGAACGGAAAATCTCCGTAAACGCTGTGTCCCTGAGCCACCGGGATCGACAACAATTCGGCAAGCTCGATCAAATCCTCATTCGCACGGGCACGGGTGACTTCACCGCCAGCGTTGATCATGGGGGTTTTTGCTTCGAGTAACAGCCGGGCTGCCTGTTCTATGAGCTCTGTTTTTGGCTCCATTTGCAGGGGAATAGCAAAGTTGCTCTGCGGATAGATAGTCTGCGTGAGATCTGTTGCACGCAGAATGTCTTTCGGCAGGCGAATGTAAACGGGACCGCCGGGCGGAGTGCCAGCCAATTTGATACCGCGTCTCACCATTTCACTGATACGTTCGGGATTGTTGACTTGCCAACGCCATTTAGTGAATTGCTCTGTTGGCTGCAGCCAATCGTCCACTTGCTGAAATCCGTCGCGGCCGGCTGAACTGGTGCTTTGCCCGTCAGAAAATACCGCGAGAGCAGACCGGTCCTTCCAGGCGTTGTAGAGATTACTCATCGCGTTGGGCATGCCGATGCTGGGAAGAACCAAAGCGGTGGTCTTGCCGCTGGCTAGTTCATAGCCTTCGGCCATACTGGTTGCCTGTCCCTCTTGCAACGCCACAATCAAATTGAGCTCAGGGCGTGAGTTCAAGGCATCGTAAAAGGCTCCCTGCCCGGTTGAATTGGCGTTAAACACATATTCCACGCCGGCAGCTTTAAAGCATTCGGCCAGCACCTCGCCGCCGTTACCGACAAAATCGAAGCCTTTGCCCGATGACTCCGGGACCGCGTAGGCGACGGATCTCAAAACTGACTCGATCGCCGAGGCACTAAAGCCCATAGCCACCATGGCCTTGCCAAAGTCTCGGCGCGATAGATCTTGATCCAGAAGTTTTTTAACGAGAGTCTTCATGTTGTTCGGTCCCGTCCCCCGATCGTTGCAATACTACTCACTGCCGATTGAATCGCCAACTACACCGGGATCTTTTTCCTCACGGACATTGCGTTAGCCCGAAACCACGTAGATACAACTAGGTATCGGCGCTATACGCTGAGGAGAAAATTTCACAGCGTTATGATAAGTGCCCAAGCAAAAAATCCGATCGCATGAGAGTATACTGCGCGTCCGGCTATTGATGCCTTTTACAAAGAAATTCCGTGAGGGAGAGTGAATCAATGACAATTCCGAGAATTGTGTTCCTGTTTGTGCTGTCGTTCTTTTCGCTAGGCAGCCTCGCTCAACAGGGAATCGCCGATGATCAAGCGACGAGCCGAATAGATACCAACGAAGTTATCCTGGTTGCGGGCGCGACGGGGCAAACGGGAAGCCGTGTCGTTCGACAATTGAAAGGCCTTGGCTACAAAAAGGTACTTGCCATGACGCGTAATGAGGAGCGGGCGATCTCGAAATTTGGGTCTGATACCGAATGGATCGAAGCTAACGTCACCGACCCGGAGTCACTGCAGAAAGCGTTCCAAGGTGTCGATAGAATTATCTCGACCATAGGCTCTACTCGCGAGCCCGGCAACGGCACCGAAGCCGTTGAATATCTGGGCGTTAAGAATATGGTGGATGCGGCATTAGACAATGGCGTCAAGATCCTTGTGCTAACGTCGTCTGCCGGCGTCACGGACGAGAACAACGAGCTAAACAGGATCCTCGACAATGTTCTGATATGGAAACTTAAGGGTGAGGACTATTTGAGACAGAGTGGCCTTAATTATTCGATTGTACGTTCGGGCGGGCTGAAACCGAACATCTCCGGCGGCCAGTTCGGTGTGTACTTGAGTCAGGATGACGATCCGAGAGCAGGGCAAATTTCCGTGGAGGATGTGGCCTCTGTTTTGATTGAAGCGGCCAACAATCCCGATGCTCATCGTAAGACCTATGAGATTTTCAACTATGTGACCCGCTACCCGGCAGCCTGGCCGAGTACATTCGCTATTTTGCAGAAAGACTAGCGCCCAACGATGGAACAGGCGGGCAAGCTGACCTCAAAGTACTTCTCGAAAGACGACGGTATTTTATTGCTCTATTCTTATCTGTTTAGCATATTCCCCGGTAGTATTGCCAAACAGCTGATTGCCATCTAAGTCGTAATATCTCGCATTATTCCAGAGCTCGCCGGGCCTGATAATGAGTTCGTCGATGTGATGGATTTTTTTCCCCAAAGATCGGCTTATCGGATAGCAACCTGGCTCTCGCATCACTCCCTTTAGCTGCGAGTCGTCCTCGCTTTTTGAAAAATAAAATGCACAGCCTTTTGTTGAGTGTACGTCTGCCAGCGTAACTCTTTTTAATTTGGCTGGATAGAGATGCGCATCGATGAACTGCTCTGGATCGTTGAACATATGAAAACGTAACTTAACCGTACCCGTCTCCGGATCAGGCCGAAACTGGTAGATGCCGATACCCAGTAGCGTATCGGTACTACCATCATTGGTTAATTGTTGGAAATACGTGAGCCCGTCGAAACCTTCGATCGAAACCGGCTCGACAATCTGGTGCAAGGGAATGTGCCTTTTTTCAGCGGGAAGTTTTTTTGCTTCGTCTTCGATGACCTGCGCACTGTTATCATAAAAACCCCCAACCCAGGCTTTGATGGACGCCATGTTGGCTTCGATGTCTTTAGCCTGATCGTTGGCGTTGCGATCGCAAGCTGCCAAGCCTAATACCAAGAGCGAAAGCGCAGTCAAATACCGCATAGACTATTTCCGTTGTTATTAATTGTCATTTGGCCGGGACCGGCGATCGGTAGTTGTTGGCACCGTATACTATCCGACCGCGGTACCTAAACCATAGCACGGTCTTGATGGTTGACTGCATAACAATTGCTGGGTGTGTTTGTAACAATCCGCACGACTATCCCAGAGACGATGGCCTACCGAATAAAAATTAGGCCGAAGATTATCTGAACTTGTCGGGTCTATCCCAATATGAACAGTATAAAACGCAGATGGGCTGCTAATAACTACCAACTCCGATTAACCGAGCAGCTGGGTTGGGCAATGGGTTCGATGGGCACTGGCGTCATGATCGGTGCACTGACCGGTTACGGGCACTATTACATGACGAATTATTTAGGCATCGGGGCCGGTATGGCGAGCTTACTTTTCTTACTGGCCAAAGTCTTCGACATGATCAGCGACCCGATTATGGGGCAGATTAGCGACCGCACCGAATCGAAATGGGGGCGCCGTCGACCCTATCTTTTGGTCGGCACGATTGCTTGTCCAATAGCCCTGTTGCTTCCGTTTCATCTACCGGTTTTTGAAAGCAGCACGCTTACGGTAGCGATCATGTTTATTGTTATGTTGCTTTATTGGACGGCGTTTACGTCCTTTAATGTGCCGTACTTCGCGATGCCTGCAGAGATGACGTCAAATTATCACGAACGCACCGTTATCATGTCGCAGCGCATTTTCTTTTCGACAATGTCCGTTGTTTCGGTTTCTGTCTTGGGTCCAAATGTTATTGAAGCATTTGGTGGTGGCATTGCCGGTTACAAAGGCATGAGCTGGGTTATGGCCCTCATTGTTTTTCTAGGAATGGGCGCTACGTTTTTATTGACTAGGAACGTTGCTTTCACTTTGAGGTCCCAACGCGGCGATTATCGCGTGCGCAACCAGATCAAACTGATACTCAACAACAAGCCGTTCTGTACTTTCATTATCGCAAAGTCATTCATCTTTATCGGGTCCGTATCGGCCCAGGGAACGCTTCTTTATATGGGCCAATTCGTTCTCGGTCTCGGTGAAATGATTCTGGTTCGTTTCGGCATCGGCTACACGCTGGGCGTGGTTTTTTCGCTCCCGATATGGACTCGTCTGATAGCGAAAGTTCTGGGTAAGCGTAATGCGTTTCGGATAGCGTCCATTGGGCTTGGTTTGACGATGCTTACCTGGTGGTTTGCCACGCCCGACGAGTCACTCGTTATTTTCTATACGCGCTTTTTCTTTATGGGAATTTTTTCTGCTGGCGGGTTGGTATCCGGATCGGCGATGCTGCCCGACATGATGGAATACGACAGGCATCGGTCCGGAGTGAGCCAGGAGGGGCTGTATGCCGCGACTTTCAGTATGATCGAAAAAATTGCCTATATGGCGGGACCGGTAATATTTGGTCTGCTGCTTAGCATCGCAGGCTTTATTTCGGTTGAAAAAGGGCAATTTGTCGACCAACCGGAGTCAGCAATCACAGCCATTCGCGTCGCGGTGGGCATCATACCGGGAGTATTGTCGATTATTGGCGGCCTGCTTATTGGATTTTATGATCTCGACGAGGCCAAATTAAAATCAGTTCAATCCGTTTCTACCGAAACGACATGAGACCGTGTGACGTTGGGCGTCACAAGGAGGCATAAAAATGAAGCTAAGAATAAGGGCGTTTGCGCTCAGCTGTGGGATCCTTTGGGGTTTAGGGCTATTCATCATGACGTGGTGGATAATTGCGTTTGATGGCGTTGGTGGTGGGGAAATTATTGGGCGCGTCTACCGCGGCTACAGCATCACCCCCTTGGGCAGTATCGCGGGCCTAATATGGGGATTTGTTGATGGGCTGATTGGCGGAGCAGTATTCGCCTGGCTTTACAACTTCATTGCCGTGCGGTTACCGAGCAAAGGCGACTAATCAGGATTGGATTCTCACCAAGCATCTTGCCGGAGCGAGGGGTAGAAAAAGCGCGCAGAGGGCCAATGCGCTCCGCATCAGAATCGAACGCTAGGCAGCACTCTCCACGCTGCTCGCAATAGGCGGTATTAGCGGAACCGGGTCGAGTACCCAGTTACCGGCGCTGCGCCGGTCGGGGCACGGAATCGCGTAGGCTACATCGCCGACTTTTTGCTGCAGCGCTTGTGTATCCAGACGCCAGCCCCTGGCGGCCCATTCTTTGAGACGATTCCGGTAGCGCACAATACCCTCGTCACCCGGCGTCAGTATTTCCTTGGTGTTCGTATCGGGTGTCCTCGTAGGATAGATTCCTTCGAGCACCGTAATGTCTTCGACCGTGACGCGCAGATTGGCGTCGCGTACGTGCTTATCTTTATCCGGTTCCATCAGGAAGTTTCGTAGATTTATGAAAAAGATCTTCGTGCGATCCCCGTCGATGGGCGCTTCAAAAAAATACTGGTGGAGGGTTTTGTTCGTCTTGAAGTTAATCCAGGTAATCAGAGTATTAGGGCCATAATGTTCCGAGCTTGCGCTAAGACCTTCGGGGATTCCGCCAAGGCCCTCCACGGCGGTTGGTTTTTTGGTTTGCTCAGTGAATCGACCGATGAACTTGCTTCCCCATGGCACGTCAAGGTATTCAATATTGCCCTGGTTTGGCTGCGGGGATCCCTGGATCGGGTGCACGAATTCGTTATGCACGGGATCCATGCCGTTTTCCAGCGAGCGTTCGTAGTAGCAATCAGGCTCCAAAATCATCAGCTCAGTAGACCGCCATTCGGGATCGTCATACTCCTCGATTTCATACAGCGGCGGACGCTCCTCCTCGGGCAGGTCGCCGAGGAACGCAAACACGATGCCGTACTTTTCCTGTACCGGGTAACTGTCAACTTTGGCGCGCGCCGGAATCTTGCTGCCCTCATCAAAAGACGGGACCAGCCGACACTTGCCATCGCCGCCGTAGCGCCAGCCGTGATAGGGACAAATGATACAACCGTCCTTGACCCAGCCTTTGGACAGCGAGCCGCCACGGTGCACGCAAGTATTGGCAAGCACGTGGGGCTGATTGTCGGTATCACGAAACGCGACGAACGGCAGGCCCAGTACCTGGGCCGGCACCGGTTCGCTGGCGCTCAGTTCCTCGCTGGTGCAGATGGGATACCAGAAATTGATGTACATGGCGCTGCCCCCAGAATTCTGCTGTTCTGATCATTCAGTAATGTTGCTGCCAATCTTAATTCATGACCCGGTCAAAACCCAGTGGCCGAGATGGCGCTACTCACCATCAAAATCAAAGCGCCTGCGTGAATAGCTGATTCCCGCAACTTTAACGATCCACAATTGCGCGAAGCAGATGTGCGGGCCGGGCTCGAAGCTGCCGTGCCCACTGGGACCCCTGAGCTACCGGCCGGGATCGACCGCGCCGCCATGGAGGTTCTGCTTGTGTCGACGTCAAGCGGAGCCCATCTCGCTGGCCCCGCATAGGCAATTGATTCCGCAGCATTTTATGGCAAGAACGAAGTGAATTTCCCCAAATTGTGCGGGCACAATACGACGGGAGCGGGCATCTGCCGCAGTCAAGAGGTAATCTTCGCAACAGGAGCGCATAGAAATCGAAGGCCACTGGCATCAGAACAAGAACCGTCTGAACAATACGACGGCTACGGAGGGACTGAGTATGAAGAGTCATCGACCGGCCACAGCGATCGTATTCACCGTAGTGATAATTGTGGCCCAATTCATTTTTTTGGGTATGAATGGATCGCAGGCGTCCGATAGCCTTGAAGCTCTGTCGAAAGAACAGTTGGCATTCGCGAACCGATTTTCTGCGTTTCTGGATCGCGTGGATGCGCTGTATTTCGGTC
>JAPUIX010000139.1 GCA_027296625.1 Gammaproteobacteria bacterium
GTGCCTCGAGCCGATGCGTCGCTAACTGCTGTTCCAGGTCTTCGATCTGCTTCTCCCGCTTTGTGATTTCTGTTAGTACCGACTGCGGCGCGCGTCCGTTGGCCGCGAGCCGCAATAGATTGTCGAGTTCACGTCGCAGTCGCCTAATCTCAGTTTCGATACCCGCCGCTCGCACCGGCGCTTGCTTGCGCTGCTCGGTCAACATGGCAAATGCCTTATCGATAGTTGCGGCAACGATCGCCGGGGTGAGGACCTGTCGTTCAATGGCGCCAAGCACTTTGTCCTCGACCTCGCTAAGGCGAATCTTGCGCGTGTTTTGACACACCGTCGCGCCCCGGTTGTGCCGGTAGGAGCACAGATAGTGCGGTACGCGCCGGCGCGTCTGCGCGGTGCCGTGGGTGAGCGTCGTAACCACCATATTGCCGCCACACGGTTCGCAGCGCATGAGCCCGCTGAGCAAGTACTTGGCGGGGCGGCCGCTCTGTGGCCGGCCCCAAGCATTACCCTTCGTGTCGCGAAGATAGCTCGCCCTGGCTGTCTTGCGTCGTTGCTGCACGGCCTCCCACAGATCGGGTTCGATGATACGAAGCTGCGGCGCGTCAATCAGCAGATGCTCGTCTTGTTTGAGGCGTTTCTTAGTCCCGTGACGGTAGGCCTTGCGATGGCGTCCAAACGGAATCTTGCCGGTATAGCGAATATTGTGAAGCATTGACCAGAGTGAGGAGGGCGCCCAGGAGCCCGTTCGTTTCCAAGGCGCTGGTGGCGTTTGGTCGTCGAAGTAGTGCCGGCTTTCGTCGCGGTAATTGGGGTCACCGTTTAACGTCTTGGCGATTAACCTGACACCGTGACCGTCGGCACGCATGCGGAAGATACACCGCACGATGTCTGCTTCGCGTTTGTTCACGCGATACTCGGTATAGGCTTTTCCATCGCCCTTCTCCCCGGGTGTGGCGACGACCTTGCGGCCGTCGGGATAGACCCACACGTTGTCATAGCCGTAGACGCGCCCGCCGGTGTTGTGGCCCTTGAGTGCTTTCCTTTCCAGTGCGTCGCGAGCGCGTTGGCTTGCTTTCTGCCGTTCGACCTCCGATGCGTACGACTTGAGGGTAATCATGATCTTCTGCTCGGGCGTGTCCGCTTTCTCTTCTTCGTCGGTCAGGTAGTAGAAAATGCGAACGTCGCTTTCGATGATATCGCCAATGTGGTAAGCGTTGCGGGTCATGTCACGGCCCAGGCGCGACGACTCGCTCATGATTAGGACGTCGAACTCTTTAAGGCGCGTTAGCAGCCGTGTAAAGCCGGGTCGGTTCTGGTACTCCGCACCGCTTATGCCATCGTCGACAAAGATGTGGTCCTCGTCCACAGTCCAGTCGTTTTTCTTGGCGTAGGCTTTGGCATGCTGGACCTGGCGCGTAACAGACTTGTTATCCTCGTCGCGGTCGTTGTCGTCGGTTGATTTACGTGCGTAGATGGCAGCTTTCATGATTACTCAACTCCGAAAAGCATGTGGCCAATCACCTTCCGCTAAACACTCGGATTCGTAGCGCTCGATGATATTGCTCGTGACAGTGTATAGCAATTCGGCAGTGATAAAATGATTCTCTCTTACGCCGCTGCGACCATGGGTGTCAACGTATGATTGTACCAATGGGAAAGATTTTGCATGTACGGCATAGCATCGAACTAGGCGGTAGAGTATTTCGACAATGGAAAATAGAGGCAACTTTCGCTGGAGGTTTCGTCGATTGAACCCCTGGAACGGATTAGCCAGAACAGCAGCTAGAATATCGTTTGGATTTTGATATCTGCGATCTGGATCTCTGATCTGATCCTCGCTTCCAAAGGTTGCGACTAGTATTTCGAGAAGCCGTTCGTAATGTTCCAATTCTTTATAGATCTTAAGGTCTCTAAAATCGGATCGCGGCCACTGGTAGAAAAAAAGTAGGTCGATCATTTCGAAATCCTGTCGGCGCCCGGAATACTGTTTCACAATGGTTTTGTATGCCTTATCACCACTGCGTTTGGGATAACGAAGTCTTCCCAGTGCGTCGATATAACAACTCAGTATTAATATGGCCTCTAACCGATACCGCCGATCATCTAGTAAGGTCCTTACGTTGGTGAGGTCTTCTCTCCAGCGCGCAAAGTATGCCTGAATAGCTTGTCTCTTAAGTTCCTGATGGTTAGGTGTTTGAGGGCTCATCTTTTCGCTCGTAGATACGTTTGCTGGTTATCATAAGTCAGCCAGCTGTGCGTTGCTAACCACGCCGCGCTACCAAACTAACCGTGGTTTTCGGTAGCGGCGCAATGGCAATCGTCCCGGCCAGTAGCATCTTGTCGCCGCGACGAATTAGCAGTCTGAACTCGCCACCCGCATGATGATCTCGCAGGTAGTCGAGTAGGTCTGGAAACGGGTGGCAGTTGAGCAGTGCGGGAGTGACGGGTTTGCCGTTAAGTATCCGGTACACGTACATGCGATCCCTTGGATGGTAGTCATCCAGGATGGCAAAAAGCTGCTGTGAAAGGCTGATGCTCGAAAAGATATCTCTCATGATAGTCATCCTCGTGGGTTTAAGCCTGTGTTTCCTTCTGTGTCTTCGCCTGTGTCCTCTCCTGTGTCCGTTCCTGTGTTCTCTTGCGGAAAGCCTATAAGAGGCTTAGAGATCCTTGCTTTTTGCTTTTTCGGTATCTGCGGGAGATCACCCGTAACCCTTACAACGGTGTCTTGCAGATACGCGCAAACGAGCAGTTCAACAAGCGCATCCACAAACGGAATCAGGTGCGGCGGCAGATTGTTGGCCGGTTGAACGCTGTTGGGATTTGCGTCGGGGCTAGGCGTGACGAAGCGGCTAGATGGCACTGCTTGTTGCCGAGTCCCACGGGATGCCCGATACTGTGAGCGTTGACGTTGGTTTTGTTGTGCGGTCGGTTTATGCATAACAGCTCACCATCGCCGGAAGCTTGGCGAGCAGATGGATCAATGCGACCAAAGTGGGACTCATAAACGCCACCGTCGGTGATTTACTAGAGATACCCCGAGTACGCATGACATTGTCTTGAGCTCGTCGTCAGTTGGCCTAGCCAGACCGCGCTCGATGCGACTCACGTGCATCTGTGAGCGGCATAGTGCCGCTGCAACCGCTGCCTGACTCAACTCAAGCAATCGACGCTGCCTTCGAATTTTGCGTCCAATGTTCATGGTGTGGATCATAGGTTTGATTTAAACTGGTTAAAACGCACCGGTATGCTCATTCCGATACGTCATGGCAGGTAAAACTAAACCGAAGATCGACCAGTTACGGGCGAGCTTTTGGTACTGGGCGCTGAAGGAAGCGGTAATGCAGGAAGCCGGCAAGTGGATGAGCGATCGGAAGCTTGCCGGGTTGCTCGACAAGAAACTCCAGCCAGACACAATACTCGCCGATGCTGACCAGCTAGGTCGCTATAAGCGAGGGGAAAAGAACCCTAGTGAGCTAACGCTTGAGTACGCCGAAGGGCTCTATTCAGGCACGAGAATGTTTTTTGAGAGTGGCCCGTGGTTTTCGTTCCTCTGGTCAGCGCTTGATCCGAGTAGTCGTCCACAGGACGCGCTGACCGCTATTGAGACCGCGTGGCGAAACGGCGTACAGGTAGAGCATGAGATAAACGCCGGTGGTAAGTTGGGTATCCAGGATCTGGTTGTGCCTGGGACGCTTGCGGCATGTTGGAACCTACCACCGGGTGCACGCCTGAATCTTGCGGGAAAATGTCAATCGTGGGAGTGGCTCGATGACCTTTGTGCGCAACTGGTTCCACCAGGGTCTTTCGAGACCTATGCGGGTGGGGGTGTTCTAACGCTCGTGCCTTCGGCCACCTTTACTAAGAAAGAGCGCCTAAAGACATCGTCCAAAGTCCGGCTGCCTTTCTTCGCCGGCCTGAGCTACCGAATCGCACAGGCAAGGATCAAAGGAGAAAATAGCCTCATCCTTAATCTTATGGAAGAACCCCACATTACCAACTTCGCGGGTAGGCTTCTGGAGCAGTTGCAAGCCAAGCTGCCAGATGCGATGGGTTTCAATATTCTCCAAAATTCTCCGGCCAACTGCCCGGAGATCGGTACGAGTAGCCAACCCTTACCGCATGTGAATCCCGTTGTGGGACCAGACTAATCAACGTCCGCTTTCGACCCACAGGCGACATTCGAGATTGCGCACCAAAGTGACAAGGGCGCAGCCAAGGAATGTCCGCTCTCGCCTATAAGCAGCCGGTCAGATAATAGAGTTGCGACAGGCAGAAAACGACCCCAAAGCAGCCCTGCGGAAACAGTTCTCATTATTGGATCTGCGTACTAGAGCCACGTTACAAACGGGTCCTATACTATTGAGATGAAGACCTCCGTCCTCTGGTTGTCGCTTTTTCTGGTTCCCGGCGTATTACTGCCAAGATCAGTTTCCGCCGCGGAGTACAGCGACGAGGACATTCTGCCACACGTAACATCACTCACTTTCTTGGACGACAAGATCGGGATTCGCGTTACAGCTGGTTCTCTCCGCTTTTTCAAATTTCCAGACTTCGTCTACATGAGGGGCACTAACTCGTTTCTGCCTGTGACGGCAGCAGAATACGCACGACTGATTGGCGATGAGGAAGGGAAGCCGCTTGGCCGCCCGCCGTACGTCACAACGGATGGCACCACTTATGTACCGCAACATTGCAATTCGTATAACGGAATTACTTCAGAGATGGTCGTTGCAGGGCAGACTTTAGAGGTGAATCTGGGCAATTGCGTCAGCGTCTCCGAGGTTGAGGCCGTTGGCGACTATATTTGGATCGGCACTTACCTCGACGGCGGCCACGGTGACTATGGTGCGGCGGGATTACTGGTTGTCTCCCGTTCTTCGGGTCAGATAATTAAGCGCATCGATACTGGCAAGCTCGCGATCACAGGGGTCCGTTACGATCCAATAACAGGTTTCGTATGGGCGATAACGCCCGATCAGATTACTGTCGTTAGTCAAAGCCTTGAGATCGTGTCGCGATACCGCTTCTATCATGACTTCGAGCCAAGTTCAGGCGCACCAGTCGTAAAAGTGTCGGATAGAGAAGTCAAGAGCCATCCGATGGCGGTTATCGCAACGCTACTTCCTCAGGCGCACCAGCAATCTTTCTATAGGTCTGTACAGACTATTCCGGAATCACTAGTGAGAGAGTTTTCACTTTACGGGTTCTTTATGTGTTGCAATTTCCACCGCGGGGATCGATCGGTTCTGTCAGGCAAGTTTAACGTCTTGGTTCCATTTCTGCATGTAGGCGCTGAGCACAACGTCGTCAGCGACACTCGCTGGAGGCAGCTCGCCTGCCTGTTGGTAGATGACCCAGAGGCTCGGCGCTTGTGTGATTCTGAGGACTGGGCTTCCATCAGCGGGCAGTAACTTTGAGTTGTCCCACTCTTTCTCTGTAGCATCCCGCTTATTGTTTGATTCTCCCGCCCGGCTACTCTCGATAGAATCGAGACCCAAAGCAGACATTCCCAAATCGAAAGTCCTCATGCCTGAACATGACGGACGGCCCGAATAGATTGCGACCGCTGGGCATCTGTCGTGGATAACGACTATCCTAGAAGGGCAAGGGACGATCATTAAAGCTAAGAAGACAAATCGTC
>JAPUIX010000140.1 GCA_027296625.1 Gammaproteobacteria bacterium
TTGCCTTATGTCACAATCGTCAAAATGGGTATCTAATTCAGGCGTGGTTTTCCAACGTGAGGAAGAGGCCATGCTCAAAAGGGTTGCCATAGGCTTGGTGCTATTTGGCACCGATTTGCTTGTTGATCTCGTCATAGATCAGAGCGATGGAATCAGTCATCGGAGTTTTTCTGCTGTTTAACAAATTGGGCGAACCGCCCAATCAATGATTTCAATATGACAACACCATCGGATGGATCATCGGCAATGATGGCAGCAAGGCCTTCTGCATCGATTGGGTAGACCACGGAATCTTCAAGCGCTTTTGCCGACCCCTGATAGGGCTCGTCAATGAGGCCCGCCAAGCCAATTAGCTCACCCTCACCGACCTGAATGGCTACCTCCTCGCCATAAACTTCGAAAGCCCCGCGCCAAATAAGAAACGCGGGACCCTTGGTGCCCTCGCGGAATAATACCTCTCCATTTCGAAGATTTTTGCGCATCATAGTAGAGTGGTTCCTATTCTAGGGGCGTGGAAGTCTTAAAGGAGCCACGCCCCCCCCTTTTACTGAAATTGAGATCCGGCCAAGTGCATTTATTTGGGCGTTGCGTTTAGTTGATAAAGAACCTTAAGGACCATCGGAGCATCCTTAGCAAAGCGCCCAAACCACTTTCGATAGATCGCGATAATCTGGCCGCTGCGGTTCAGTCGCGAAAGTGCAGAATCCGCGACCAATCGGAAATCCGCGTCGCCGCGCTGGACCGCCAGTGCAAAAGGCTCAAAGGAAAACAGCTCCTTCGATAAATAATAGCGCTTCTTTTTCTTCTGCCGGATGATCACTTGGCCAATGAGAACGACTTGTCCCGACGAAAAGGCATCCACCACACCCTTGTCCAAAGCCGTCATGCCCGCGGCGTTAGTAGCAACCGGAACAACTTCGGCATCGATGAGCCGATTCTTGAGCACCCCTTTGAGGGTTTTGATGATGGTCGTGTTAGCCACGGCGGCAACTCGTTTGCCTTTGAGGCCGGCGATCCTTGATACCTTAGCGTCGCTCAGGCTCAGCAAAGAGGCGCCGGTCACAAATGTAAGCTGGGTGAAACCTACTCGCTCTGATCGGCTGAGCGTCTTGGATGTCGTACCACACAGGATATCGATTCTTCCTGTTTCGATGGCCGTAAAGCGATTCTTGGCCGTGACCGGTACATAGTTCACCATGATATTAGTTCGGCCCAGCTTCTGTTTGACGGCGGCAACAATGCGGTCGCAAAGATCGATAGAGTAGCCGACCGCTTTTCCTGATCGATCCAGAAATGACATGGGAGGCGCAGCTTCGCGAAACCCTAGTGTAATTAGGCTCCTATCATTGATGCGCTTCAACGTACCAGTCAGTTCGCCGGCAACACTCGCCGATATTTGAAAACTCACAAGCGCTAGTCCGAGAAACAAAGTCCGCATTATTCCCTCCTGCTTGAATGGGTCTTCGATTTGACCATGACGCCTAAATAGGAATGTGAACAGTCGGCCTATGGCGGAAATGGCTTCATAGATTGAGATCATACCAAGAGAATCTATTTACCATTTGCGCCGCTTGGATACGTCTCACGCAGGAACAGGTGCATGATCAGGGCAAGGCCTAAGACCATTGGATATACCACGATCGCCCAACGGTAATCGGAAGTTGACCCGGGTGAGTTCCCTTCTATCTCGGCAATACGGGCGATCAAACCAGTGCCCGAAAGAACACGCCCCGGAATCGCCATCATGATGCCACCGACGATAAATTGCACGGCGTTGACGATAGCGGCCGACGTTCCGATCAGGGAAGCCGGCACGAGTTCAGCGGCTATTGCGTAGGGAAGCATCGAAGCCCCGGCCATAAAACCCCATAGAAAAAATATGATCGAGGCAAATTCAACGGGCATGCCAGTTTGCGTCATTGCAATTACAATGACAGCAAGCTGCAACGCGCACCCGATTGCCATCGCCAAGCGCCGTTTACGGAGCTTGTCAGAAAACCACGCAAACGCCGGAGCGCCGAGCGCCAGACCGAACCAGCTCATTGACGTAGTCGCGTTGGCGTCGGCCTGTTCCATGCCGCCAGCGACCAACAGGCGGGGGCCCCAGATCACACCGATTGCAAGCATGGTCCCAAATGTCGCGCCGCCAATCAGAGCGTTGATCCAACAATCCTTGATCGCCGTGACCTGGTTGACGGCCTGGATCAGGTCTTCCGTGAAAGCCTTGATACCGGTCCAGCCTTTGCGCGTTGTTTCTGCGCCAAGCGGATCACGTAGAAAGATAAGCATCAAGGCAACCACGGCGACGCCCATGAACCCAATGCCGTTGATGATGGTATCCCAGCGATAATCGACGATGAGAACATTCAGCGTGCGCTGTCCGGCGACCGCTGAGAGCGAGGCGACAAGCTGCACTAGTGCGAACATGAAACCGTATTTCAAGGGCTCGAACCATTGCCCGCCCACGAACCCAGCGCCGATAAAACCGAATGAGGCGCCGATGGCCAGAAGGACCTGGGCGCAGATGAGCACCAGCGGACCTTCGGCATGGGCGAAAAGAAAGGCGCCAAGGGTGACCAGTCCGCAGGCGATGGGCAGAACTCTCTGGGCCCCCAGGCGATCCAGTATCGCGCCGCTAGCAAACTGCGTAACAGCAAAAACCCAAGTATAGACCGATCCGATAAATCCGACCTGCGCGATGGTTAGGCCAAGATCCTTGCTCACCTGGATGTTGGTGATCGCGTAGCCGGTTTGCATGATGAAAACCACGACCACAAAAGAAACGCCGATGACCCAGTTAAACCACGCCCTCGCACCGCCGAGAGCCGGTACCGCTACGGTGCTCACGTCATCGTTCCTGCCGCCCTATTGCCGGCATCAAAAGTGGACCTTGACGATGCCGCTGACGGCAAACTGATCCGTTTCGAAACCTGGGGCGCCCTTCAGCCCGAATTTGTTGGTCCAGTAATCGATTTCGACGCCGACATAAAGCGCCTTCGGTTTGCCCCAGAAATTGCCGATATCAAGCTTGATCTGAGGCACAAAGTGGAAGTTCTCCGCCTGGGGTCCCCATCCCGCGACGTAATCGAAGAAACCGTCCAACAGGAATTTGGCTTTGCCAACCTCGAAGGGATAACTGGCGGAAACGGTGATCTGAAGATCCTTGAATCCCCTGTCGGGTTTGTCGCCGGCACAGCAATTTAACTCGTTACGGGCGTAAACGTTGACCTGGAAATAGTTGAAGCCCTTATCCCCAAAAATGCCGAGCGCTTTCAGATCGAGATCGAAGCCGAGTCCGACCAGCAGGGATTCGGTGAGGTCGGGATCTCTCCCTCGCTCATAAGTGACCGCGAGCAGTGTATCTTTCCAGATCACGAGGTTCTGGCCGAAGATACTGAACGACAGGTCCTTCTTTAAGATTTTGCCTATGCTAAGACGAGGCGAGATTTCCCCATACCATGCCGTATTGTCGTCCCCCGTCTTGTTCTTGAATCGGGTGTAGTCGACAAACATGAACAAGTCGCCGAATGACCACCCGCTGGCATGTTCGAAGGTGGCGGTATATTGGTCCCCGTCGTCGATTTCGAACCCTCCACCTACAAGACCGGTGATGCTGTTGTCCATCCAAAGCAGGAGTTTTTTATCCCCTGCCGCAGCGGCGCCCGAAGCTGTGGACCAAAGGAGGGTGGCGGCTACTAGGAATACAAGCAGCCCCCTGGTTTCGCTGTTGCCTGTAAGGTACACGCTCTTCCCCCGTCGTTTTAGGTATGGCCGGGCCGCTCGTTGCCCCACGAGCGGCCTGGCGTTCAATGCGCCCTATTCCGCCGGCTCAGCAGCAGTGACCGGTTCTTCCTCCGAATTGGGATAGGTTTCGCGCAGGAAAAGGAAGAGAATGAGCGCGATCCCGAGTATCAGTGGAATAACCAGAATCGCCCACTGGTAATCGGCAACGGTGCCCTTGGCGGTACCCTCCATCTCAGCAATCCGCGCTATCAAGCCGGTTCCCGATAGAACTCGTCCTGGCACAGCCATAATGATGCCGCCGACAATGAACTGAACGGCGTTGACTACCGCGGCCGAGGTGCCGATCAATGCAGGCCGCACCAGATCAGCGCCGATCGGGAAGTTGAGCATCGAACCGCCGGACATGAAGCCCCAAATGAAGAAATAGAAATTTGCCTCGGTTGGCGACATTCCCGGCCGTGAAATGATAACAATGATCGTCAGAAGTTGGAGAGCGCAGCCCGCCGCCATTGGCAGTTTCCGTTTTCGGAGCTTGTCGGAAAGCCACCCGAAGAAAGGGGCGCCGAATGCCAGGCCAGCCCACATTATAGAACTTGTGAAGAAAGCGTCAGTCTGGCTCATACCGGAAGCCATCAGGAATTTTGGTCCCCAGACCACGCCAAGCGCTAGCATCGTTCCAAAGGTAGCGCCACCGATCAGGGAGTTAATCCAGCTGTCTTTGATCGATGTGACTTCATTGATAGCGGCAATTAGGTCGTTCAGGAATTTGCGTATTCCTTCCCAAGGTGCGAGTTCGGCATCCTCGCGAACCGGATCGCGCAGGACAACGAACATCACGACTGTCAAAACCACTCCGCCGACCGCCATGGAGTTCAGCAAGGTACTCCACGGGAATTGTTCGACCATCTTTCCCAAAATCATCTGGCCAGCGATGGCTGACAACGATGCGACAAACTGCACCAGGCAAAACATGAAGCCGTATTTGATTGGTGCAAACCAGCGCCCACCAACGAATCCCGCTCCGACGAAGCCGAACGACCCGCCAACAGCCATCAAAACCTGGCCGATGATAAGCATTTCTGGCCCAGTCGCATTGGCGAACAAGAAGCCGCCCACTGTCACGATGACGCATGCGACAGGCAACACCCAGCGAATACCAAGCCGGTCGAGAATGGATCCGCTGCCGAATTGCGCAATCGCGAAGGCCCAGGTGTAGATCGAGCCGATAAAACCGACCTGTGCGACCGACAGACTCAGATCTTTCGTCATCCCCACACTGGTGACGGCATATCCAGTCTGGAAGGTGAAAACAAAAACAACGAAAAAGACTCCCAATGTCCAGTTTATCCAGGCCTGACCACCGCCCAGCTTGCTTTTCTCGGCCATTTTATATCCCCTCGTATCTTCGTCTTCAGACGCCGCTGAGCGACGCACAGAAAGTTTCGTTGCGGATATTTGCATCGCGCGAATACAAAAGCTCCCCGGCCACATAGGTGGCGCATGCCGTTCGGTCGTCGCCCAAGGTCATGACGACGAACAGAACCTCGTCGAGATCCTTGGCGTATTTCATTCGATATTCGAGAATCGGCGTCGCATTGAGATCGAGCACGGTCAAATCGGCTTCCATCCCCACGGCAATGGTGCCGATCTTATCCTCCAGATAAAGCGCATGTGCGGCGCCACGGGTCGCAAGGTAATAGGCGTGCGGCGCGCTCAGTGCGTATCCGCTCATCTGGGCGACTTTGTATGCTTCATTCATGGTAACGAGCTGGGAAAAATTGGTGCCGGCACCCAGATCGGTCGCCAGGCCCACGCGGACAGGTCGTTTCTCGTCCATCGCGTTTTCCACGCTGAATAGACCGCTTCCGAGGAATAGATTCGACGTCGGGCAATGGGAGATCGCGGTGCCGGTATCGTGCAGCACCTGAAATTCCTCTTCTGTAAGATGAACCCCGTGGCCCAGAATGCTGCGTGGCCCGAGATGGCCGTAGTGGTGATAGACATCCACGTACCCGTTGCGCTCGGGATAAAGCTCCTTCACCCACTCGATTTCTCCCAGATTCTCGGAAACATGGGATTGCAGATATGTGCCGGGGTGTTCCTTCCAGACGGCGCCCGCAAGCTCCATCTGTTCCGGCGTGCTGGTCGGCGCGAATCGGGGCGTGACGCAATAAAGGGACCGTCCCTTGTTGTGCCAGCGGCCGATTAATTCTTTGCTTTCCTCATATCCCTGCTGCGGCGTATCCATCAGGGCGTCAGGAGCGTTTCGGTCCATCAAGACCTTGCCCGCGATGTTGCGCATGTTCAGTTTTTCGGACTCTTCGAAAAAAGCATCCACGGAAATTGGGTTAACCGTGCAGAACACCGTCGATGTCGTGGTGCCGCAGCGTAGTCCCTCACGCAGGAAGACCTGAGCCACTTCGTGGGCGTGGTCCTTGTCCTTGAAGCTCTGTTCGGCGACGAAGGTGTATTTATTTAGCCAGTCGATCAGTTGTTTGCCATATGCGCCGATGATCTCTGTCTGTGGGTAATGGACGTGGCAATCGATAAAGCCCGGAAGGATCAGCGCGTCTGAATAGGTTGTCACCTCGACGCCGTCTGGCACCTTGGGGAGAACCTCGTTCGCCGGGCCAAACTCAGTGATCTTGCCATCGGCCATGATAATGACGGCATCGGATTCATGCCGCATGCAGTCTTCGACGGGGTTCCGAAACGGATCGTCCGTGAAAGTCAATGCCGCACCGCGAATCGCGGTGACTGAGTTGCCGTCAGCCATATTCCCGTTCCCCCTTAACCCGATAAGCCCGGATGACTGCCGATCCCGGCCATCCCAAGGACACCCAAGCCGATTTTAGCCTTTTGTAAGACCGGCTAGACCTGTCAGAAGTGACAGTTTGATCAAGTAAAAATGACAGGAAGCTTATGTCCGCTTTTGGCTAAAAGCAGACATAACCTTAACGGCCAGATCAGCCCTTGGGGCTTGTTAACCTTATGTCCGCTTTTGACCCAAAGCGGACATTAGATTAACGCGGCAACGCTTGTGCCAGCCTGTAGACATTGTGGTCAGACGTGTAGGGTTTCTAATCCCCTGCAAGATAGGTTTTCATGAGATCAATGTAGGGGCCCGCACATCCAATGTCATTGGGCAAGAGATTAAAGTCCAGGTTGACAGAGGGAAGACCGCAGAGGTCACTTATGGCCTCTAAAGATGTTCGAGGATCTGTAACAAATGTTTGATATTGTAGGATTATAACGCGTTCAGATGCACCCTTTGACGCTTGTTCAACAGCATTCCTCCAGAATTCGATCTGTTTTACGATGCAAGAAAAGTCATAAGGATAGCTCGGCGCATCGAGCCGATAGTGGAAGAGAAAGATTTTCCAAGCATTGTCCCAAATGTCCCTATCCGTAAATATGAAATATGAATTTGGAACGGTTCTCAAAATTTTTGGAATACAGTTCAATACATAAGTTGAAGACATTGTATTCGTAATAGCAATATGGCTTTGTGCACGCGCCGACAATTTTTCTTTCAAGATTTCCTGGAAAAGGGAAACGTAACTATCAGGCAAGTCATCGAGGCTTTTCACAAAATTCAGCCCTATGCGAGCATTGAGCTCGTCAATTGTCTTGGGGAGAATATTACTTTCATAGCCAAGTTTTACGCCCGGGATCTCACCAATCAGGTTCTCGACAGTCGATTTTCCTGATCTTGGCATACCCGCGACGAATAAGACCTTTGGTCCGTCATCCCAGGTTGCATATTTCCGCGGGGAGGAGCCTTCAAAATAGGGGGAATCGAAACGGCGTGATGAATCAAGATGAGGCATGGGTCTTGGTTTTAGGTCATGTAGAGCTGCATACTCTGCGTTGGCTTGGATGGCTTGTTCCCAGGCCTCACAATATTTCCCAGCCTTATCCATGGCGCGAGCCCTCGCAAATTTGAGGATAGCTCTTGAGCCTGCGTCATTCGGGCTTAGGGTGTCCAAAGCCTGGTCGATGGCATGGAGCAAATTAATCCCCAACTCATCGGGCGTGTAATTACTTAAGTTTTCAAGCGTTCCCACGGAATTGGGGTTGGCAGAAAATGCCGCCTTAAACGCTTTCAAAGCCTCAGTTCGCTTGCCCCATTCGTCATAAAAAAAGCCAATATTTTCGTAATGCTTATAAGTCATTCCGCCGCAAGACATCGCAAGTCGCAACAATTTTTCTCCCTCTTCGATAGCACCTTGTAATCCATGGACTCGCGCCAACAGTGTCAGCGTATCAAGGTCTTCCGGGTTATGCGCGAGCCCCCTCTTTAAGGTAGCCTCCGCATCTGCTAGGTGATTGCGTTCGAATTGCAGGCGACCTAACTCATAGAATAAGTGGGGGTCGCCTGGAAATATTTTGAGAGCTTTAAGAAATTGTTCTTCGGCTTCACTAAATTTATTCTGTTTAATAAGAGCCAGTGACAAATTGTAAACTACATTAATTTCATTTTGTGAAATATCTATAGCTTTCCGCAAATACTTTTCGGCCCGCTCGGGTTGCCAGGTCTTTAGCAGAACGACTGCAAGATCGTTCAATATATCGACGCTTTCGGGGTTTAATTCAGCGGCGAGAGATAGTTTGTTTTCTGCGTCATCATAGCGATTAAGTGCAGCCAATATGATGCCCTCGCCCCTTTGATACTCCGCCAAATCGGGATCAAGCAAAGAGGCCCGCTGGATGTGATCCAATGCTTTCGCAGGATTTCCCTTCAGTTGGTACGCGCTTGCCATCAAGTTATGGAGTTCTGCCCTGTTCGGATCCTCCCTCAGTGCAGCGCTCAGGATTTCGATGGCACGCGCTGTATCTCCCTCCTGAATTGCTTCAGAGGCTTCCTGCATAATTTGATTACGCGACCTTGGTGAGTGGCGCTTAGTCATATTCAATTTGTCCCGCTAGGTTAAACACATGC
>JAPUIX010000141.1 GCA_027296625.1 Gammaproteobacteria bacterium
GTGATTCAGGCTGATTTTCGGACCTGAGGGATCAAGGTCTGAGGGGGTATACGAAAAAGATATGGTTTCCGTACAAGCCACTGCCTGTACCGAAAACCAGTGTTTACCGTACCCCCCAAGAATGGGGGTCTAGAGCGGGCACCGGAATGTCGGCTTCCTGGCCCTAAGCGGACGTTCCAAAGTGGGCTAACCGGCCGAGCTGGCCGAGGGCTATCTTCCCGGCTTCTCCGAATAACGTAGATGGCGCGGCCAAATTACATCGAAATCGGGGTACTAGGCGGCACGACATTTTGCTATGCTGTGTACCTCCCAAACAGATGAGATCGTAGTGAAGCGACCGGCAAAACGAATGAAAATCGAGATCATAAACGAGACACAAGCCCTAAAGGCCCTAGAGCCTGAATGGAAGGATCTCTGTGCGCGGGTGCCAGGCCATCGTTACAACCAGACATTCGGCTGGCTGTGGCGCGGGTGGGAATGCGTCCTGAGCAAGAAAAATTATGAGCTGCACGTCATCGTAGGGCGATGCGACGGACGCGCGGTATTGATATGGCCGGTCGTCGTACATAGCCACTTTGCTTGGCGGATGCTCAGATGGTTATCGTCGGATTTGACTGAATGTCCGGACGTTTTGGTTGAAACCGGTCCAGAAGCGCTTGAATGGCTCCATGCGGCATGGAAGATCATTACCTATGGCTCCGGTATCGACGTGATCGACTTTCGCTACGTGCGGGAAGACTCGCCTATCGCCCCATTGTTGGAAGGTTCAGCAAGTGCCCATAAAATATATTCGCGTGCCCTATTCGTGGCCTGCGATTCTTGGACGAACTGGGCCAGTTATTTCAAATCTCTGAGCAGCAAATTTCGCAAGGATCAAATGAGACAACGGCGGCGACTCGCCGAGCGCGGAAGTGTTGCATTTGAGATCGCTGAAACCACAGTGGACGTCCGTGAAACCCTACGCTGGCTACTCATCCATAAGACGGCCTTCCTCGACCAGAGGGGAATCAAAAAACATTGGTTCCAGCATAGGGAGCACTATGCTTTCCTTCAGTCCGTGGCTATGGACTCTCATTCATCTGGGAACTTGTATCTCGCCAGGTTATGCGTTGATGGCACGATCATAGCTGTCTTGCTGGGATTTCTGTTCAAAGGTCGCCTGGAAGCCGTAGTGACGACCTACGATTCGGCGTGGCAATCCTACTCACCGGGCAGGATACTGATGGAGGAATGTTTGAAATGGTCGTTCGAAAATCAAATTAGGATTTTTGATTTTAGAATGAACGTTACTCGTAACAAGCAAAATTGGGCGAAAAGCAGTGTCCGGGTGAGTGGTTACCTCATATCTTGTACAATTCTGGGCGGGATTTATGTTGCATGGTTTGGCTCCCCCGTTCGCGAGGGACTAAAAACGTTTTACTGGAAATTACCCAAAGGGATCCAGCAAGTAATTTGCAATGTGCTGCAAAGTTAAGTTGGCGGGACCGTGCGGCCGCGTTCCAACATATCCGACGAGCCGGGACAGTGTCGGATCTACTCGTAATTCGTTTCGTTCATGCCCACGCGTACCTGGTATCCCGGACGAAACCGTTCCGTTCAAGTGCGTTCCTAGAGGCGAATGGTTTATGGTAGGAGGGACGGATTGCAAGGGGGCATCGCGGCAAACAGCGATGGACCGCGATCGGAACAGCCGTATCGTTACGCAACGTGACGTCTGGTACCTCGTTGTATTGCCGCTCCTGTTCGTTTCAGCATGGGTTCTTCCCGAACGAACTTGGAAATGGGTTACGGTTAGCGCTGCTTGGATCGCGCGCAGACTGAAATCCAAGACTTACGGCGACCGCGTCAAACAGTTCGCGCGCGCATTCGGCATCAGTGCTGACGATCCACGCGCAAAGCAAGCTGTACTTAGAGCTTCGTTTGTATCGCACGAGGCGATCATGCAGTGCTTTCGCGAGTACCGATGGGGTGGGTGGCACCCCAAGCTTCTCGTAATTGGTCGCGAGCATCTGGCCGACGCCTTGAGCCAAGGCAACGGTGTTATTGTTTGGGTTCAAAGCATGCCGTTCTCTGATCTGGTCGCCAAAAAGGCTCTGGCGGAAATTGGCTTCCCGCCCCATCACTTGACCCGCCCGACTCACGGGTTCTCGGCGAGCCGGTTCGGTATCCGTGTCCTTAATCGCCTTTGGACGCGGATCGAGAATCGTTACCTCTCCGAACGCATAACCATACGAAGCGAATCCACGATTGGTGCAATGCGAACCCTGCGGTCCAGGCTCAGAGACAATCGCGTGGTCTCGATCGCGGTGGGTGACGAAGCCGTCAAGACAGTTGAAGTTCCTTTCTTCAACGCGAAGATGAAACTCGCCACGGGCCCTATCTCTCTCTCGCTGCGACATGGAGCACCGCTGATTCCGGTCTTTACCATCCGCTCCGGTGACAACGGCTTTGAAGTTATCATCGGCCCGCCCCTCTCAACCGGATCAAAGGCGATCGCCGTGGGTGGCATTTCTGTTGTCGCCAACGAATATGCCTCGCGCCTAGAGCACCTCTACCGTGAACACGCAGATCAGCGCGTACTGTTGAGTTGTGTGTTTGTGGCGTAAGGTTGACCTAGTCTTGCCGGTGGCGCGGAGTCGGCCAAGCAAGTCCTCGAAATCCTTGCGCCACTCGGCGAGCGGGCGGAAGGACGGGTCGTCCTTTATCCGCGCCTCGGTCTCGGCCATGATCTCGGTTCATGGGAAATCGATTGTTTCAGTTATGGAAAGCTGGTATTGATTAACCTGGACCAGGTGTGGAGTATCTGTTCGAAGTTGCCCGATTCTATCAAGCTTATTCTGCCATCTTCATATTGGAAACATGGAATATTTTCGGCTATCGGAGGTTAAAGAATATGCCGCCCTAGGTTTTTCTGGGGCTTGGTTGTCAGACAGACTACTTTGGCGCCCATTTTCGATCTACGCTACTTGGCTCTTTGTAAATCTTCGTATTCCCTCCGTATTCATAGTCTCGTTTAGCCTGATATGCGTGGCAGTATCGGCAATTCTACTGTTCGACAATTCCCCGATTTCTCTCATCTTGGGCGCGATCGGCATAGAAGTGTTTTCTTTCCTCGACCATGTGGACGGAGAAACGGCGCGCTTTGAAATGCGGCGTCGGGGGAAAGCCAATAGCCGCGTTGGGCATTTTCTTGACCTGTTTGCGCATAAGGTGTCGATCATTACGATGTTCGCAATCGGTTGGGCCGTTGCAAATGCTACGGGGAACCAAATTTACTCGGTTCTTTCGTTCATGCTTTGCTTTTTTATGTTCGGCCCCGGAAACGAGCCAGCGACTCTAATTGTCATTGAGGAAGCTAAGACATCCGATGTGCGGGAAGCGCTTGCGAAACTTAAAGCTTTTTCTGTGAGCAAGAAACCAGAAAATAGGGCATTCCGACCGTCCGATTTTGCACTATTCTTGAACGAACTCGTTGGCTTCCCGGGGTGGCTCCATCTTATCGTGATCGCCTGCTTGTTGGACGCGTTCGTTGCCCCACTAGAGCTTTTTGGGCAGGATTATTTCTACCGCGAGCTATTGGTGGTCTTTTTAACGCCCCTATATGCGGCAAAATTCCTGTACTCCTTTCGACACTATTTGAAATTGATGCTTTCGATCAAACACGACTGATCGTCCCGCGAACAAGGACCGCGTCTCAGTCGACAACGATCAGGGCAAAATTCTCTGCCTTTGAATCGAGGGCGGATTCACATCTGGCTGGGATTGCGATTCTTGTGTGGACAGCCCCCGTTGGGCAAGGGATTTTGACAGCGCTCTGGCGATCAAGTCAGGTTCATTCATGTATACGGCCTGTTGCACGCGGCATATGGCCGCTGGCTATGTTGGTGTCGGTGGATCGAGTCCTCATCAAGCTGCCGCGCTTCATGCTTCTGCCGGGCCAGCGTCACGACAGCGTTGGCGTCGAGCCTCTGATCGAGGACATGGACTTCGACGCTGTCGGTGCCGACAAAACCTTCGACAACAATTGGCTGCGTGCCGAGCCGGACAAAAGAGGGATAGGGGTCGGGGTTCAGTATTTGGGATTGGAGTCGGTCGTAAGGCCGGAAATCCTGCACGGGCACGACGCGATATCGGCGCGCCCCTCCACAACGACGTCCAGTCATTCCCGCTCGCGCCCGCCTAAAGCACGCAATGCCGATTTCACAACAGTTGTCATGCCGCTCAAATGGGCGCTCAATCTCGTCACGGCATAGCTGGCAATCAGGGGATCCTCGATGACCGCGATTCGCGGCAGGCTGTGCGGGGTGTCCCGGTGGTGCGGGAACAGGCAGCCAAACCGCGTTGTCGTTGCCGAGGCGAAGCCGAGTTCGCGGCAGATCGCAAATTCGCGTTCCCCAGCCTCGGATGCTTTGCCGAAAGGGTAGGCCAAGTGCTTAATCGGCTGAGCCAGGTGCGCCTCAAGGATACTGCGGCCTACTTCCATCTCCTTCCGCGCACTACGAACCGTGAGCGTGCTCAAGGTCGGATGACTGACCGTATGCGCCCCGATTTCGACGAGGTCGCTTTGCCCCAATTCCTCGACCATCTGCCAGGTCAGCGCCTGGCCCTTCGATAGGGATGCAAAATCGACGGTGTACTCCCTCTCAAGATATTTGATCATGCGAGATCGTTCGGCAGTGGTAGCGGCCCGCATCATGGAGTCCAGGTGGTTATAGGCCACGAGTTTCTGCCCATCGCTGGAGGCTGGAAACGATCGCAGGACCCCATTTATGGGGTAACTCACCATATCGGCTTGTTCGACCACGGCGCTGAGCCCGTACCACCATAAAAGCAAGCGCTCT
>JAPUIX010000142.1 GCA_027296625.1 Gammaproteobacteria bacterium
TCACTGATTGTTGAAAAACCACCCAGGAAGATCTGCCATAAGCGTGGGGTTGGGACCACCATCAAAACAAGCATCCATATCTGAATCTGCGTCGCCGGGTCCGATTATGCTTCCCACCACTACCACGCCTATAGCGCCCCCATTTTCCATCATAATCGGAGACCCTGACATCCCGCCGAGGATTCCCTGAGTTGCATTGGTGAGCCACAAGTTATTAGCCACTCGCTCAAAAGCACATGGACCCCATTCCATATTGAGGTCTAATAGCCAAGCTTTGCCTTCTTCCGGTGCGTCCACGATATCTAATTGCTTGCCCTCCATCAGGCTCCAATAAGCTTCCGATTGATCGATAAACATCTGATTGTCTGGCGCGCCAAGGATGGCTATATCGGCGACGGGATTGACGAAAAGACATTCTGCCGCAATCGAAGGATTATCTTCTCCAACAGGCCCAAGCAGATTGAAGTAGGTTTTTTCTTGAGTACCGCAGGCAGAATAAGCAGGCGGCAGGTGAGGCAGACAATGTGCGGCGGTAATGACCACCTCGAGGCCTTCACACTGGGTGACAAAACCACGTGATTTGTCGACGGTGACTATGGCTTCCACTGCTGATCCAAGGGGGGGCAAATCGCTCATGCTTCTTCTCGTTACATCACTTCGATAAGACATTATCGTTGCTGTTTAATGGGGCGCGAATCATGACAGGTTACATCTTCTACGATACCGAAACGACCGGCACGTTGACGGCGTTTGACCAGATCCTTCAGTTCGGTGCGATAAGGACCGATGACGAGCTAAATGAGCTTGAACGTTTTGATATCCGTTGTCGGCTCATGCCGCATATTGTCACATATCGGCCAATTGGTTTCGGGCAAGCGAGCGCATAAGCGACTCACAACAAAGCAAATTCTGTTAAGATTGCTGGCCCGCTCAATCCCGCCGGACACCAACTAAATGAGGAGACCGAAATGGCCAAATACAATACCTACAGGTATGTGTTCAAGGTCGGTAACAAGATCATCCACGGTGGCATTACGAACGATCTGGAACGCCGGGAACAAGAACATCAACAAGACCATCCTAAGGGCCACATCAAACAGGTTGGCAACAAGACCACCGAAAATGCTGCCCGCCAATGGGAAAAGGATAAGGGTTACACCTAATCGGACGCGGCCTCGTCGTCCGTGACGCGCGATACCCTCCTAAGAACGAGGCACGGATATGATGGTACGGATACGGGGTCTCTATAGACCCCCCGTACCGTAACGTACCGCTGAACCGTAACCGTAACGTACCCGTACCGTACAACCGTATCCGTGATGATTGCAGTGGGAAAAGGCGGTGAATATACACGCACTCGTCGTCGCACGTGAGGGGCGGACTGGTCCTATCAATCCCCCTTGCCGCGGCTGCTCAAATCCGCCAACTCCTTGCCCTTCATGGCTTTCCCACTGATACGCTATCAGACGTTTAGACATTCGAGGCTTGGCATAACTGCATGTTCCCATTGATATACCCATGCACAACGGCATCTCAAGCGTTCACCCTCATCGGTCATCGTCTCGGACCTTAGGCGTGACCGTGAGCACGCCACGCTTCCTTTTCACGTGATGGCCTTGCCTTCGAAGAAAGGCGACTAGGTTTCCCTCATTCGATTTCTTGGTCACAGGCTGTCTTAGGCTTTGCCGAAATGGCGGGCGGGGAAAGTTATTGCTTCCGTGCCATCTGATTCTGTCCATGGCTTCCTCCCAGCTGTGACGTGATCGGACGTCTATCGAGGTCGCCTTGGATAATCGAGGAAAATTTCTTAGGCGGGTTACGTGTAGAGCTGATTTCCCTATAGTTTCGTTATGCGTGCAGGATGACATAAGGCTTTGACATGACATTATGGCTCGTACGCCCGCCACGAAATCTGCCATCGCAGTCATATCTTCGCGACAAGAGCATCGTCATACTGGATTTTCGCTTCAGTGAAGATCTCGCCAAGCTGACTGATGCGGAATTCAGAGTATCCCTGACAAATTACATAACCCGCGAGCATAATCTGAATCCGCCAACCGGGAGTTCGATGGCGGGACAAATTAGGCAGTTTGTTCATGAAATTGAGATAGGCGATCTCATCCTTGTTCCTGATGACGATCCTTCGACCGCTACACTGGGCATTGTTAGCGGTGACTACCAATTCCAGGCAGATGCGAATGAGCGGTCCCAACATGCCCGTCCCGTCCAATGGTCATCCGGTTTAATTGACACGGGGCCCTTCGCGGATAGGATTGAGTACGAACTCCAGGGCTACACATTGGTTGTTGCAATACGAAGCGATCAATTCCTGGGGCATTTATTGAAACAGCTTGAGCCGCCTTCACAATCCACTGGCGAGTCGGTAGCAGTGCGCCAAGTGGACACGAACATCAAAGAGAAGCTAACTGCATTGATTTGCCATTTGCAGAGCTGGAAGGAAACAAAGCAACGATATGTATCCGACGAATTGCACCACTTTGTCGGCTCCCAAAACAGGTATGATCCCGATTTAACATACGCCACATTGAAAGCTGTGCTGTCCGCTGGCCATCTCACGCCAAAGCCGGGGATGCAGGATTATCATCCGGTTCAGATTGAAACAAATATGGACGGCAACCTTCGCGAGGAAACATATATAAAACCGTCCTGCGTGTGTTTTTGCGATATTCCCGCTGACGACATAACAGTGCATGCGCAAAAGTATGGTCGGTTCGGCATCTCATTCAGGAAGTCTCACATCGCACAATGTGGTGCGCGGCCTGTCTATTATTTGCCGCACAATCCAGGAGATTGGGGGTGGGCGAGAGGATCGGGATCTAATTTGCTGACGAAGCTTGAAGTTGGGCACAAGGCCCTAGGAAAACACTTGGATGAACTCCGCGACACGCTACCGGAGGATCGATCACGCAGGATGATGGATCCTGTCGAAAATCTGTATCACCTAATCGGGCTTGAAATTATAGCATACGTCAAACCGTTCGAGCTAATGCTCCCCGATGATCACGAAAGGCAATATTATCTGGAGCGAGAATGGCGTCTGTTAGGGAGCTTCAAGTTTGAGCTAGATGAAGTGACCCGGGTATTTCTCCCCGAAGCGTATGCGGATGCCTTTAGAGCTGACTTTCCCAATTACAAGAATCAAATGATATTTACCTAACCAATCATCGTGGCGGACATAAGGTTAACAACCAAATTGATGCCTAATCGGTGCCCTGAACCCCATAGCGCACCGACAAGGGCTTGTCTTTTCAATGAACGGCTCCCACCACTGCCCGTCAGCGAGGACACGTTGCTCATACGCCCCTGTGAGCCGTACTGGTGGGCAGCAGGCAGGAAAACGTGGACGGCAGGCTAACTCAGTCTGAGACCCACACGCCTTATGCTTTCTAAATCGGAATAAACCTCTTGGTCAGCAAGAGTCCGATATTCGCGATCTCTCTGAAGCAAATTGGAGTACAATGGCATAATCAACTTGAAAGGAGGAGGCCATGCCGACTTGGTTGATTCTTGTCCTTCAGTGGGGTGGCCTGGTTTTAGCCGCCCTTTCCGCCGCTGCGCTCATTTACTTCCTCGGCATCCCCGGTATCATGGAGCCGGCAGCCGAAGCAGATGCTGCGGCA
>JAPUIX010000143.1 GCA_027296625.1 Gammaproteobacteria bacterium
GTGTGATACGCGATGTCATTCAGCTTAACGCCCAAGGCTTTGTGACCATCACGTAATTGCTTGAAGTTTAACAGGGGCATCGCCCACACCACGGAATCGATGGCGCGGTAGTGCATGACCCGCTCACTAATGGTCTGTTCCGCGGCGTGAGCAGGACCGAAGCTAACAGTAAACGAGCTGATCGCAATGAGAGCCGCAGTACACGCTTTCGAAATTATCCTCTTTGTATTCATTGTGTCCTCCCTTTTGCGGATCTATTTGACGAAGCATACATTGCATTCCCTTGAGAAAGCTGTCGACGCCGCGCATCCGATCCAAATAGTCATAGACCTTTGCCGCGGTCATGGCAGAGGACGCTCCATCCAGAAAGTCCAATGTGCCGATCGAAGTTTCTACCTTTTCTGGTGTCATGATCGATTTCAACTCGACTTCACTGATCTGCGCTGCGGCCGATTGAGACACAGCCAGGCAGCCAAGCAAGAGGGCTATAGTGGTGATTTTTAATGCTTTCATTTTTGCTCTCCTTTGTTATTGGTCTATTGAATGATTAATGAACTTTTTCAACATCACCCAATGACCAAGTCTTAAAGAAGTCTTTACTTTCCGGCCCATATAAACGGAACAGCAAGAAGAAATCCTCCCCGGTGGGTATCCAGTTACTCTCTTTGCCTTCCGGTGCTTTGGGTGCGAAATAAATATCGTATGATCCATCTTCATTCACTTGCATGGTATCTGTATTGCGGGATGATAAACCTACCCGCTCGGCGTTTTGCACAAAACCCTTGGTTTTCATGCTGTACACAATGGCAGACCAAAAATCTTTAGCAGGAACATGTTTAGGAACAGTGAGTTTATACGTATCTTTTCCATTGAATAAGTTACCACTACTATCCCTGATACCAGTTAAATAGAAGGTTCCACCGCCTAAATATTTTGGTAAGTATGTGACGTAAAAGTAAATACCTGCACGCTCGTCAATTAAGAGTTTTTCATCTGTTTCGTATGGAAACCCAAGTTGTGGTTGGTCTTTCGCAAAATTCCACACCTGCCATTGTGATTTACTTTTCCAAAGGGGAATCATTGCTTTACCAGGGGTGGTAAACAATGCCTGCATTGAGGCATAAGCCAATTTTAATCCTTCATTCATGGCGTTTTTTTGTTCCTGATCTGGCTTAAAAGGCTTTCCTTTTTCAATACCGAGATCTTTAAGTAGTGCAACCATCGCCTTATCTTGCGGTCGAACTGGATTGTTTTGGATGAGATCATTTATATCTTCAAAGAAAGTATAATCATAAACTGGCAGACTGTTATAACGCGTGGGTGTTGCATCTAAATGTGTTGTTGCGGGTGGATTTTCTGCTTCTGATAAGTAGTAAATTTTTATCGTTTGGGCATATTTTGCTGCATCCGCGTCGGTAGCGCCTTTGTATAATCGTGGACGAAAGGCAAAGCCTAATTCTGTAGTATCTGACTTAATAGCGATATAGCCATCTGGGATATCGCCCTCAAAATCTGGAGGAAGAAGCAGGTACTTAGCACCTTTACCTTTATCTGCACCTGGAGGCCCAATATCTTCAAGCGGTTGCTGCCAAGCATTAACAATAGAACCAAAGTAACTCACTTTCTCAGAGGCTGCGGGTACTTCTAATACCACAGGACCTTTAGCGGTGCTAATACTGCCCCAACCATAAGCAGTTACATCATTAGCCGTTAAAAACCCATGCTTAGAATCAAAAGGCTTGGTTAAGTAAACAACATCATTTAGGGTGCCACCCAGGTCACGGATCGTTGCTTTCTTAAAATCAACAAGAGCCACAGCAGGCATAGCCCAAATGGCAGTTTGCGTGGCGCGTTGTACCATGATTTGATATTGGATTGAATCAACTTGTGTGGACTTCTTCTCCATAGAAACAGCCCGTTCCAATATTACTTGCTCCTGTTCTTCACCTTTTTCACAAGCCGACAATACAAAACATAATGATGCGACTAGGCTTGTTATAAAAACGATGGTCTTGATTTTCATAAATATGTCCTTGTCTGAAATAAGCTAATGCCCCTGGTTCAGCGGCGGCGCGTGAGCGCCGTCCGCTGCAACCGGTTGTTAACTGGTCACCTACGCTACTTCATCAGTTCTATCTCACCAGGTCGCCAGGTCTTGTCGAACCAGCCTGGAGATCGGTTGAGAATCATCGGAGCTACTGAACGACCTTGGGATCTCCCGGCCGCCAGGTCTTATCGAACCAGGGCTCAAGCGGCCCATAGAGGCGAAAAACAGTATTCCAACCTTTGCCGGGAATAGTCTGAATCCAGTTGTTCTCTTGGCCCTCTGGAGCTTCGGGACCGAAGTAGACATCATAAGATCCATCGGCATTCTTGATCATGCCCGGCTTGTTGTTGTCGATACCCGGGAATTGTTGATCGGTCTGCAACATGGCGCGGGTCTGGTTGTCGTACAGCGTGAAGGACCAGAAGTCCTTCGCCGGGACGTTTGCAGGGACATTGACCCTGTAGGTCTTGCTGCCGTCGTAGGGGTTGCCGTCAGCATCCAAATAGGCCACAGCGTATTTCGAGCCCTTCCCGATAATCTTCATAGCCATCGCGGGGGTGATTCCGGTAGCATAAAAATGAAAAGCGGCACGAGCATCCAGGAGGTGCGCTCCGTCGCCCATGAACACATGACTCCCTCCCACAAAGGGATTGGTCCAAACATCGCTTTGGCCGGGAAAGAGATAGAACCCCTCGTCCCGCGGTTGTGACATGATCGTCCGTACGGTGACGGCGCCCACAGCGGCGGCCTCTGTCAGGATTTTTTTCATACGGGTGTCAGGATTAAAAGGATGTCCCTTCTTGATGCCGATGGACGCCAGCACTCCCAGGATTTCCGGGTTCTGCCCATCGCTCGGCTCGGCCTGGACCACAGCGTTGATCTCTTCCCAGATCCCGTAATCCATGCGGTGGATCGTGTTGTTGAACTTCCCGGATGCGTTGACAAAGTTCATCTGTGGCGGATTGTCCTTCCTCGATAACGGGTACATGCGGAAGACGTTCTTCGTCGTTTCGACGGCCGGTTTCGGTGACCCGTCGACCTGGAAGCCTCGCCAAATCACCCAGTTGCCGTACGTGTTGGTGCGCAGGACGAAATATCCCTCGGGCACGAGCCCGTCATAACCCGGTGGAAGGATCAGGAACTTGCCACCCTTGCTCTTGTCCGGGCCGAGGCGGCCGAAGTCGCCGACATACTTGAACCAGTGATCGTCTATGATCCCCAGTACGTCGGGCGGCGTCTCGATAACCCACGGCTCGTCGGTCATCTGAAGCCACGAGACCATGTACACGCTCGTGGTATTCGGCGTGAGCCAAAGCGTCTTCGAGTCCATCAGGCCTTCGAAGATCACGGCGGTGGTGTTCGGCGGGCCGAAGCCGAGAACGCCCTCCCGCAACGCATTCATGGAGGCGATCTGGATGCCGCTCAGGAAAGCCTGCACCCCGTGTTGAAAATCGAGGTTGTCGTAGACCTTCTGTGCGGTCGCATCGTCGGGCACACCGTCGACGAGGTTCAGGGTGCCCAGTCGGGTCTCCAGCCTGTCGGGTGTGGCGACCCCCGGCGGCACTTCCGTCGTCATATTCATCTTGGGGGGCTCCTGGGCCCACGTCTGCGACGACACAAGGATCGCCATCGCGGCGAGAAGCACCTTCCTGAGCACTTGGGGCATCGTCTCTCTCCTGTTGAGCCGAGGGTCCGTGGACCTCGAATGGCGCAGTTTGGCATGGGCCGGCCTGAAGGAACCCACGCCGACAAGCGTGCAACGCGGAGGCCGGGCGGCGGCATCCAGCACGGCGCCACGGCACTAGACGGCACCTGCTCCAAGCCACGACCCCAGTACCGCCACGGCATCTCTCGTCGTGATAGGTTGGCAGGTGCGAAACAGCTCACCGATCCTACTCCGGTCGGGCGGGCGACGCGCTAGCGGGAGGCAACGGGATGATCACGCTCTACGGTGCGGCCGCTTCCCGCGCCAGCCGTTCGCTTCTGGCGCTGGAAGAGCTTGAGCTGCCCTACACCCAAGTGCCCCTCAATCCATGGTCCAATGCGGCCGACGCCGAGCGGGTGGTCCGCATCAACCCCAATGCGCGTGTCCCCGCGCTCGACGACGACGGCCTCATTCTCTGGGAGTCGATGGCGATCAACCTCTACCTGGCTGACCGCTACGGCGGCGCGCCGTTCTGGCCGCAGCATGCACGCGAACGTGCGCTCGTGTACCAGTGGAGCCTGTGGAGCCAGACCGAGATCGACGTCGTGGCCCGGCACATGGCGCGGTTCAGCGACGACGCAGAGGCCAAAGGGCGCGCCGAAGCCGAGCGTCTGACGGCGCTCG
>JAPUIX010000144.1 GCA_027296625.1 Gammaproteobacteria bacterium
ATCCGGATGGGAATCTGGTCGAAAACGACCCGTATCGTCACGGGCTACTGTTTCGTGGATGGAAGGCGGTACGGAAGATTCTACTGCGAACCTTTACAAGCGTCTAAGGACGCAACGGGCATCGGCGAAAATATGATACTCGTTAGTCTTGCCACATTGACCGGTGCGACAAACGAGAAATCCCGGTACTGCCAAACACCTTTCGCCGTGGTGGTCCCCAATACTCCGAGCAGAACATCAATCGTCGAAATCGTTCCCAACCAGACCTCATACCCACCGGCACCAACCGTGAAAGTCGGAGGATCGCCCTCCAAGAGATAGGCAGATAATGCAAAAGACTGACCGGCAACCAATGGTGTACTTAATACCTGGTCGAACGCTTCCACCTTTGTACCGTCGCTGTAGACACCCGCCCAGCGAGTGCCGTCATGCGCCGTTTGGCCTGCGCCATAAGTGCCATCGATCCACGCCGCCAACGGGCCATAAATATCCGGCGTGGAGCTACGAATATTCCAGTCCGACGCCGGGGCAGCAACGAAAACAGCATTTTCCATTGTTTAATCATTCAGTTTTGACGTTGTCGTGCCTGCTTAACAATTTGCGCCTGCTTGCTTTGTTTCCTCGTCTATGCCGAATGAAACCCATTGCTGCCAGCCCAGCGGCTAACAGGCCGAGAGCGCCGGGTTCGGGAACAGCAACCGACGAAACTGTAATGTCAATATCATCTAGAACTGGGAAAAGACCGTCCGAGGATGTGACGCTGAGACTTGCCGTCAAAGTACCGCCAAACGATGCAGATGCAATTGGGTTGGCACTGGCCAAGTTGATGGGTGACGATGAACTACGCGCATCTCTCGGGACTGCTGCGCGCACGCGCCTAGAAGAACTCTACACGCAGCGCTCAGTGGCAAATCGATATCGCCAGCTTTACATACGATATGCAACAGGTGCGAGCTGAGGCGATGCAATGCCAGAATTAATCAGAAACCGGTAGCCATCGGATGGGAATTCCTTTGATCTGTGCGAATTCTGAATTGTGCGTTGCTGTCGCTATCACAATGAGTTTTGACAACCCGGCTTCGGCAATGGATTTGAGATGAACTTCAGTTTTTCCTGCGTCGCCCTCTGAGCCGGGTACGATTGCGGTAAGCCCGGCAAACTGGTTGCCTTGACGGACGACTAACGGTGACTCGTGGAGAAAGCGAAAAATCGCTGGTGTCATTCGTTGCCAGGAAAAGAGCAGGTCTTCTCTTACGCTTCGATCTTCGACTAATGATGCACCCCAATGCTTCTTGTAACGTAGGACGCCGTCAAGCAGGCATGCTCGTGAGGGTCCGAGATTCAATCGATGCATCTCCTGTTCGATGGCCCATTCCAGTGAAAACAGGTAAGTGGCGCTTATGGCGCCCATTTTTACCGCGTCTTGTCGTTCGGGGTTCGGAGCAAAAATCCAACTGGTTGCGCGCTGATCGGCGCAATTGATTAGCGTAGCCGCTAGCCGCTGGCTTCCCAGCGATGCCCAGATCAGCGCGCCACTTCGAAAATATCGGCGCATCCTGTGTTCAGACCGTGCTTGCACGAATTCACCAAAACGCTCGCGAATATACGGCATGTACATTCGATGATAAAAGTACTCGAAGTCGGATTGGGCATGTGATATCGACCGGACAAAACCGTGCTTCCGAATTCGATGAAGATTAGGTCGATTGCTGTTATTTATCCATGGCTCTTTGCCGGTAGCAAATTGCAGGTTGACATCGTTGCCGATAGCGGCAGGCACACGCCAATATGCGGCATCAAACGCCGTGTCCGTCCAGGATCGTGGCCCTTGAATGATTGCCAGATCATGGTGGTGCCGCCTTTCCCGTACCAAAACCACCGCATCGCCGCGGTCGGGTCGCCCCAATTGTTCGCGGGAGTGTTTCTTGCCGATCAAACGGTGCAAAAAGTATTCGCTTGCCGGAGAGCTACCGACAAGCAGAATCGAAATCGGTTTATTCACAAAGATATCGTAGCCGCTCACTCGCTCTACGGTGATCCAACGCGGTATGTTTTCGCGTATCCGCCGATAAGCCTTCAGCAAGACCCGATCCAACGGGTCCGGAATGCGGGAGTACAATTTGCCCAGTTGCTTCGCCAACATGCGCGTGGGACCCGCACTCTTGTTCAAGACAAACGCCTTCGCATATTAGGCGCGCTTCCGCGCGAAAAATACCAGCACCACGGTCCAATCTTGAGTCGTACGACCAGTCCTTTGGGAGCGAAGCCCAATCGCTGCCGGGACACAATGTTCGGCCGATTCACCGATTCGACGAACAATACTGCGTGCTTACAACTGTTTCGTAGCGCATCCGCCGCCAACTGCGTGAATATTGCGGGCTGGATGCGGTGGCCGCAAAACTCGCTCAGAGTATATGAGTCGAAAACGTAGATCTGGTTGTTTTCACCAAGTGGCTCCAGATGTTGATAGTGGAGGCAGGCCAGGGCAACCCGGTCTGGTTTGCACACGAAATCCATGCCCTTATACATACATGTTCGCATTTACATGCCGACCAATCCCGCGCTGCCACACCCCTGCTGAAACGCCATTGTACGCATCCCGACCGATGACTGGCGGAACTCCCCTGGCCTGACCGCCTCACCAACCCTTCACCTGCCACCCCGTCCCGGACAGTGCTTGAAATTTACACACCTTGCCTTGAATATTCTCAGACTAAGCGGTCAGGATTATTCTGAAGCGCTATACCTGCTTTGAAACCGGACGGTTCGTCATTGCTTGATTACCTGTGCGAACAGGTCTTCATACTGTGCAGTAATCTGCTGCGCAGAGTACTGCCCGACGCGTTCCCGTGCCAGACGGCTGTAGTGGCTGATGCTTGCAGCATCACCGGTCAATTTCGCAAGGGCCTCCCGCAACTGCCCAACGTGACCCGGTGCAACCTTGACCGCAGCCTCCCCGACTACTTCGTTGCAACCCGGGATCGTAGTTGTGATGATGGCGCACTCCGCAGCCATGGCCTCGAGGAGAACCATGGGAAAATTTTCCTGCATTGACGGAAACACAAAGATGCTTGATGACAGGTACAGTTGCTCCAGCTCCTCGCGTTGCAAGAATCCCAAAAATCGAATCGAGGTACGCACCTTGTCGACGAGCCGTTTCAGATCTGGAAGGTAGGGACCATCACCGGCGATACAGACGTCCCAATCATCACCGATCACGTCGCTTGCCTCTATCAACCATTGGACACCTTTGCGTTCGACCAGGCGGGAGGCAACGAGAATCCGTTTGCACTTGCCGGGAGTTCCATGAAAAGTCGGGGTATAGGCATTCGGAATAACCGTTATTGGACAAGCAATTTGTTTTTGTATGAGCCCCTTTAGGAAGTGGGATGGCGCGGTGACCGCATTGCTTTGGTGAAGTATCTTGCTCCACACCGGTCCGATGAGCCTGTGTAGCCATTTGAAGCGGTCAGGGTTGTAGCCGGGTATATCTGATCCATGCGCTGTAATTATGTAGGGCAGCCCGGTTTTCTTTTTCAATAGGTACGAGACGATGCCCGAGGGCACAACAAAGTGTGTATGGATGAAGTCGTAGTTTCGTGTTTGTATCAATTCGAGCGCCTTGTGGTAGGAAGGCATGATCTGGCTGAGGAGTTCGGGTACCGTAGAATAATAACGGTTATTCCGAATGCCTATACCCCGACTTTTCATGGAACTCCCGGCAAGTGCAAACGGATTCTCGTTGCCTCCCGCCTGGTCGAACGCAAAGG
>JAPUIX010000145.1 GCA_027296625.1 Gammaproteobacteria bacterium
GAAGCAACTGAGCGATACGAAAACCAGGGACCTTATTCGGTATTTCATTGGTTGTTCTCCCCAATGTTCTATTTAATCCAGAGAATACACGACCAAAAAGGCGGCACCAAGCGTCCGCTTTGAGTCGGTGCTTGCCAATTATTACATGACTTCTGGATGACCGCTTACAGTATAAGCAGCCGTTCGCCGACGGTGGGGGAATGAGCAGAGATGGCCGATTCCGGCCGTTCGGGATGACTGAAGGGGCCGTCAGGTCTCGAATGTCCAAGCTCGACCCAAAGGAGGCGTTCGCAACGAGCGCCGGGTGTTAGACAGGAGCTACCTTAGCCTCTTGCAGTCCCACTCGTATGACATCACCCGTTCGATCTCTCCTCCGATGAGCGCCTCCACTCAAAGCGGTTCGGGTGTATCATGTGGTTTACGCCGACAGAAAACAGTACATATGGCGACTATGGAGAAGCGTCGAGAAGGCCAATGCCAATGCGGAAATATCCGATACCGACTCATCGGTGAACCCCTAACACTTTACATCTGCCACTGTCTTCATTGCCAGAAGCAGTCCTCCAGTGCCTTTGGGATGTCACTCTGGATAAATCGTGATGACATCGAGTTTCTGTCCGGCGAATTGAAGTTTTGGACGACGAAAGGTGATAGCGGCGCGACAAAGATGTGCGCCTTTTGCGGTAACTGCGGTTCACGCATTTATCACGCTTCAGACGATGATCAAGCTCCGCTTAGTCTCAAAGCAGGGACACTCAACGACACGTCGTGGTTGCGACCAGTAGCCCATATTTGGACTAAGCGAGCACAGCCTTGGGTTTCAATAGACCAAAAGCCGGACCGCTGTTATGACGAAGAACCGCCTAGTGATGAGGAATTGCTACGGCTGTGGCGAGATTCGAATCGGGCAGAATAATTCGCCAGTTGCCGTCCGTTGACCGAGTGAGGGGCTAGTCCTAACGCAATCGTTGGAGTTGCCTCGTATTGCTTTCACGAGCCCCTGCGAATGACCGGGCCGCCAGCCAACGAAGGTCCGAGATCGACCCATTCCGGCCGTACGTAAGGTCTGCCGCGGCGGGGGTCGGTCAACCGACGGTCGTCGTCCCAGGTCCCCGTGCCAGACCAGTTGCTCAGTCCGAATCGCGTGAGAAGCCGTATACCTTCGGGTCGTCGCAGATGTAGCAGGTGTAGTCTTCGTAGTAGTCTTGGCGACCACGTTCCTTGACTTCCAGATGTTCGGGATGCTCGACCCAGGCGCGAAAGTGCTCAGGTGACTCCCACTCGATGATGGAGAGCCTTTCGCCATCGTTAGCGACAAACCCCTTACACGAGATGAATCCGGGCAGCGACCGTGAGATTTCATTCATTCGTTTGTTGCACGCTTGATAATCTTCGCCAAGATTGGGGCGAAGGCGCGAGCGAAAAATGGCGACGAGCATCTAGGTTGCTCTTTAGTGACTTCAGGCCTTCACGCCAACGGCAGTACAGGTCCTTTGTCGGGTTGGTGAACGGCGGGTTTCTCGACCCGCGGAATCGCGCTGGAAGACTCAACACCAATATCGGCGATATCATCATCGAGGGAGACGACATCTACAGATAATAGCCTCTACGGAAGTAGAGGCGTACCCCCAAGGGGCATCGAGATATATGCACTCATACCTCGTCCATCCTTAGACTCGTTGATACGTTTCGGAATGACAATGAGAAGCCACCCGGACACTTATCGAATCCGGGTGGTGATGTTTATTGATTGATTGATTTATGTATTACTTGAATGCGGCTTTAAGAAATTCGCTCAGATCCTTCCACGATTGCTTCGCTGCCTTGTCGTTGTAGCGAATCGGCAGGTTGTGTTTTTCAGCCCGTGTCGTGGCGTCAGGGCGGGTGAAACCATGTTTTGTGCCGGGATAGACGATTACCTTGGTCTCGACACCGGCTGCAGCCATTTCTTTTATTACCTTGTTCACGTCTTCTATGGGTACCGAGCTATCGTCTTCCGCTTGCTGTACCAGGACCTTTGCTTTGACGAAACCTTTTTTGGCAGGATTGTCGGTCTTGGGGATTACCCCCCAGATGCTTGCGACACCATCCAGGTCCTTGCCGCGGCGGGCCATTTCCAATACCACCCGACCGCCCAGTGAGTAGCCAATTGCGGCAACATGATTGCTATCGACTGTTTCATTTTTGATCAGCGTTTGATAGGTAGCATCAAAACGCACCTCCATGGTCTTTGGATCCGCCGTAAACATGATCATTTGCTTTTTAGTCTCAGGGAACTCGACATATTTACCATCGCCGTACATGTCCATGACTATGGCGGTATAACCGAGTTTGGCCAGTGCCTCGGCGCGATCACGCGCATAGTTGCTGTGTCCCCACCAATCGGGAACGACGATCACCGCGGGACGTTTGCCTTGGACGGCCTTGTCATAGACGATGTAGCCCACCAAGCTGGTATCCCCGGCTTTGTATGGAACCAATTCACCTGTGATCGCGGCATACAGCGGGGTGCTGACCACTGCCAAAAACGTAAATAGAATAAAAGGGAATCTAGACATAGTTGCCTCCCGAGTGAAAGAGTGTTGTCCTAACTACAGTGCAGGGCCGGGGTAAGCGATGTCCGCCAACGCCCAGGTCTGGTTCGTTATCGCTCATGCTGGAACAAAATTCGGACGGTGGCAGACCAAAGCGTTCATGGAAACTATTGGTGAAACGGGACGCTGATCGGTAACCGCAATCGGCGAATCGTTCGTTGCAAGTGCTCCAACCCCTCCTGCGTGGATAGGAACTTAGTCAAACAGAACGTCCACAATGTCCTGCGGAGATTTGAGTGCGGCCACTGCAAAGTGCAGTTCGAATAAGGACAGCCGTCAGCCCTTGGAGTGGCAGGAGCGCGTTTCTTGATGACGCTTGCGGGGACTATACACCGAATGGCTGGATCTGGCCGTTTCCCGCCTCATGCACCGCAGCATCACGGCGTGCTGCTGTAAGGTCGCGCAGAACGGCGAGAACCGACCCACTGCGGACACTCGCCCTGGCCGCTTACTCACAGCCAGAACCCACAAAGCGGCCGTCGATCTTCCGGCCTGTAACGTCTCTGGATAGCCAACTGTAGACATTCAATCCGGACGTCCCCTTCAATTGTTGGTGAAGACAAGCGCCTGTAAGTTGTCGTAGACATCGGTGACGCCCCAGGATACCTTTTCAGACGTACGCTAGATGACGGATTAGGGGAGGATCGGCGAGATGGCTAATCAATGGCTATTCAAGAGCGAAACTTACGATAACTGCAATTGCGCTGTGA
>JAPUIX010000146.1 GCA_027296625.1 Gammaproteobacteria bacterium
CTGAAGGCTGGCAAGTATTCGTGATTTGGATAGGCGCATTAGTGTATCCAGCCGGTGGGCTTGAAATCTACCCAGGCGCCAAGGCGGTGATCGCAAGCATCTCGATCCCGTTCGGTGAAATAACATCGGCCGCACTGTGAGCAGCGCACTGGCTGCCAGTCGTCTGGAACATCGACGCGCATATGATCAGAACCGCAGTCGCAATCGTCCTCAAGCCGGCCGCAGATCGTGCAGAACAACTCGCCATCAATGAATTTTAGCATCGATCATCTCTTCCATGAGTACCCCGAGTTTTGCGCATCAGCTGCCGGAGGTGCCGCCGTTTGGCCTTTGCTTCAGCGGCATAGCGACCATGTCTCCGGCGTGCCTTTCTAGACCGTTCCAATCCCTCAAGCGTGCGAGGACCCGGTGCTCTTGCCTCCATGGAGACGACAGCGGCCATTTCTCATCGCCGGCGCTTTGCAAGGGATTCCTTTCCGTGTCTTAGCCCCACACCTAGGTGATGCGTGGGTCTTTTGCATGGGATTCATTGTCGCGTTCTCGTTCCCGCCCTCAGCCAAAGCCCGGACAGCATCGAATTGTACGTAGGCAATTAGGTACCCCTTGCGGTCATCGCTTTTGGCGACGTTCATGACCGCATCGTCAAACGACTCGCCAGTCTCTGCGATGCGCTTTTCGACCTCGGCGAACACCAGACGATAGTCTGCGTCGCTTGGCTCTTCCGTATCACCCGCAAGCCAACCGGGGTGTAGCGGGGTCGGTTTTTTGTCATTCATCGTCTGGCTTGAAGGGGACCAGTCTGGCCGGATCCGGTTCCATCGGGCGTAACTTAGGCGGTCCGCTCAACTCTGGATCGTCTTCGCCGCCCTCGCCGGTTGGTAGTGGTATCCCCGGTCCCAGTGCCCTGCCACCAGATTGATTGAAAAACACCACGTCTATCAATTGCGACACCGCCTTGCCACCGGCATTGGTCGAGCGAAACTTCTCCCACTTCTTGTCGTGCAGGATATCAACAAATACCTGCAATCGATGTTGCTTGTTTTTTTTCGCCGCCACTTCCATAAGTTCCAGGTATTCCGAGCGGATATCTTTCCTGACGAGCTTTGTTTCAGTAGCCTTTCGCGAACTCGGACGTTTTTTAGGTTGACCGGCACCTTTACGCTTACCGCCGCGCCGTTCTGCTCTGTTTGCCGCACGGGAGCGTGCATTCTTGCGCGTTCGAACTGTTTTGTTACCGGTACTCACACATTTGCCTATATATCGGATATCAAAAGTTGCGAATCCAAATGCCACCGAGGGGTACCTAATCGCCGAACATCGGCCCCCTCCCGCCTTGGCCCCCTTAGCAAATAAATTTATTTGTTTATCACCATCACGTTCATGCTTCGGCAAGTAATCCCCATTCTCAAAGGTCTTTAGCGCATGGCAGTTCGCCACACGTGCCGCGCTTCGGACGTATCTCGACTAGCCGATCTTCTCCAAACTGGGCCTCAAGGGCCTGTCGGGCATTGTTCAGATCAACGCCTGGAGGAGCGAGGAACACCAACCAGCTTGGCGAATCAGTCAGTCTGTACTCGTAAACACCACGGGTGGCGGGGTTTACATGAGCATTACGGGCCAGGCATTCGTTCCAGTCGCCCGTTGTAGTTATTTCGCTTAATTCGCTTTTTTCGCCATAGCTGGTCGAGCACGGCAACAAGTCATCATCGCCTTTGTCATCCGGCATTGTTCTATCGAGAATCTCACGCGCCATATCCAAATACTTGCCCATTCTCAATAACCTCTATTGCGAAATAAGCGAAATTGGCGAAATAAGTCCCTCATGTTGCGAACCACACTTCTACTGGTCGCCCCACCGTCTTTTTATCCTGCCTAACGTCGGCGAGCTTCTCGCGCTTCAACAGGTCCAGAGCACGACCGATTGCCTGTGCGTCCTTGTGACGTTTGAATAGGCCCGAGATCTCGGTACGAGTCAGTCCACCACGATCACGATTCGCACGCAAAGCGCGAAGGATGTCATCCGCTACTGGATCACCCACAGCGGTCCCGAACACGTATCGGGCGGATGCCTCGGCATACTCCCACACAGCTAGCGCCGCCTTTAGGTGATGTGCATTGATGTGTGGCGATTGATCTAGGAGCGCATACAACATGGCGAGTCTCATTACTTGGGCCTCGGCTCGTGATGTCACGGCACCGAAAAGGCCAGGGAGTCCTTCCGAAAGTTCTGGATATACCCGCTGCCAAATAGTGCGTGCTTCAGTGTCCTTACAAAGGCAATCAACCGAGCGCGCAAATTCTAAAGCCTTGGTTACACGCTGAGCATAGGGGGTAAGCTTATGATGGCTGAGTTGTCCACCATCGGGCAGACATTTGGAACGCCGGACACATATGTAGAGAAACCTGTTTGCGAAGCCGTTACCTGCTTCCGTGCGATCCAAATAGCGTCGGAGTTCATCTGCGGTTACATGCCCAATGATGGAGACAAGCGCGCCCGTGGCTTTAGCAGGACTGTTCTTCGTCATGGTCCGCAGATCACCACGGTCCCATGCCTGTCGTATCAGAGGAGAGAGCGTATTGCCGTCGCGGGCCATGACACGCAACGTGGATGCGAACTCGGGCTCGATGACCAACAACCGCTTGTCATCGACGCCAACGTCTACTTCAATGTCCTCGTAGTGGGCGTCGTCACCTTTCCCTACCTTCTCGCGGCGGAAGATTGCATCTCGGACGGCCCAAATGAGTCCTTCACCCGATGACAGCCCCGACATCACACGTTCTTTCACCCATGAATCATCAATCAGTTCATAGAGCTGGCGGGCACGCCCCCAAGAGATTCCCTTTCTGCCCTTTGATGTTTCACCGACGAGAATGATGAAAAGGTTAGTCGCATGGATGTCACCCTCCACCATAAAATGTGGACCCCGTCCCACAGCAGAGCCAAAGGCCACCAGGAGCTGCGTCAGAAGGCCGGCTGGGTCAGCCTCTGTATGTGGTTTGATCGTATTCGTGATTTCACCGGCCAATCCGTAGTAAGCATCATCATCCATCTCCGGCCAACTAGCATCTTTATTTCCTTTCTCAGCGGTGCCCGAATAACTAGGCGTTCTACCCAAAGTAGGCGCATGCATCGCGACAGGAATATCTGTCATGTCGCTACGCTCTCTAATGGTTGGGGTCGGAAGAACAAAAAGCCCTCGAGATCCGTAGCACATGGAGCCACGACCAGACTTGCGCCATTTCTTACAAGGATTTCGTCGAACCTAGATAACTGTGCAACGGTGGCGTGTTGCTTTAATTTCTCGAAAGAACCGTCAAGCCAGACCAACATCAACTCGAGACTGTACACCGGCCATGTATACTCATCGGGATCATCGCCAGGCGGTAACAACATAGCACTGCCCGCACCGATGTGCTTGTTACACCATCGAGCCTCTTCCCAGCCTCTGCGTCCGCCATACACCCAAAGGTTAAGGGTTTCACCTCGTCTTAGATGACCAAGGACAGAGCGCCCAAAGGGCGGAAGTGGTCGGTTCATGGCAGTGCTCTCGGCGCACCGGAAACGCGGTGCTCGTCCAACCAAATATCGAGATCCTCCTTCAGGTAGCGGATCGCCCTTCCCACTTTTATCCAGCGTGGGCCCGGAGTGCGGGTTTCTCGAGAACCGTTCATTCGGTCTTGTCTGAGAAAGGATGTAGACATCCCAATGTATGCCGCTGCCTCTCGTTCCCGAAAGGCGCGTTTATGAAGTTCTGACTGGGGCTTCATTCCATGGTGAGTCATTGCTTAGCCTCATAGTTCCAGTTCGTATATTTTGGAACACTAAATTAAATGCTGAGACAGCAGAAAGATACGACATGTGCCACGCAGGCGGCACCGTCTGCGATGCAGGTAGGAAATGAAGACTCTCTTAGTATCCCGCCGTCTTCAACCACCCATGGATGGTTTTGCGGGATCGATCTGGACTCAGCTTGACGCCGAGCTCTTGCGCACGATGTTCTACACGGCCCAATATCTCGTCACTGATCTGCCAGGCAGACATTTTTTCATCCTGCTTGTGCCTTTCCTTCGCGAGCTTGAGCGCGAAGGTCTTTACTTCTTTTATCGGTTTGTGTTTTGCATCCGCTGCGTCCTTGCCTTTCTTTGAGGCTGCGGCTGCAAACGTTTTTTCTTGTATCTGGTGATAGACAACCGCGGTTATAGCTTCTTGAGCATCGATGGTGGCGACAGCAGAAGCCTCGCCGTTCAAACGCAGCGCTTCATTGACAAGCATCAGTGCCATTGCGG
>JAPUIX010000147.1 GCA_027296625.1 Gammaproteobacteria bacterium
GGGCTGCTAGACCCGTACATCAAGCGTAGTCCCCAGGGTTCAGGGGTCAAGCGATAAAAGGCGTAAAAAACGAAGTACGCTACAAGCAAGTATTGATTGTAGGAATCCTACAAAATGGAGTACCATCTGCGACCGTCGTAGTGTTTACTTCGGCTTTTGGCTGCGACATTTGGTGGTATTAGGTAGGTTGTCTGGCGCTTTGTCAGGTTCAAATCCTGCCCCCGCTACCCATTATTTTCATGAGGCCCTGCGTGCGGGGTTTCTTTAGATTGGGACGTCGCCGCGCCTGGGCGCGAGTGTTGGCAACCTAAGGTGAAATTGCTATACTAGCCAAAGCCTTAGCGTGTTATGAGAAGAAGTGGGCCTCGTGCCCACTTTTTGTTATCGGCGCTATTATGGGTACCCAGAGCACGGTCCTTCGGCAGTTAATTGCACCGGTGGTATGCGCCATGGGTTATGAGTTCCTTGGTGTTGAATATCAGCCCACCGGACGGCACTCTGTACTGCGCATTTACATAGACAATGAGGCCGGGGTGACGTTAGGTGACTGCGAGCGGGTGAGCAACCAGGTCAGTGGCGTACTCGATGTGGAAGACCTAATACATGGTCCCTACACGCTCGAGGTTTCGTCGCCTGGATTGGATAGGCCGTTATTTACGCTTGAGCAGTTTAAGCGCTTTATAGGCAGGAAGGTCCGCTTGCGGTTGCGACATGCGCTTGGTGGCAGACACAACTTTGCCGGGGAGATCTCCGGCATTGCTGGCTGTGATGTCGTATTGATGGAGGAGAATGTGAAGTATCAATTACCCATTGACAACATCGATCGGGCACGATTGGTGCCGTGACCGAAAGATTGCGCAGGGTATTGAGGCAACGTTGATGGACAAAGAGATCCTAATGGTTGTCGACGCCGTTTCTAATGAGAAAGGTGTTAGCAAGGAGATTATATTCGAAGCCATCGAGGCCGCGCTTGCGAGCGCCACCAAGAAGCGCCACCGTGGTGACATCGATGTGCGAGTAGCCATTGACAGCACCACAGGAGGCTACGAGACTTTCCGCCGCTGGCAGGTCGTGGATGACAGTGAGGAGTCCGAGCAGTTCCCGGATCGGTTGATCCTATTGAGCGAAGCTCAGAAAACACATCCAAATGTTGAGTTGGGTGAATACGTGGAAACAACGATGGAGTCAGTGGAATTCGGACGGATCGAGGCACAGACGGCAAAACAGGTTATGGTCCAGAAGGTGCGCGAGGCAGAGCGCGCGCAGGTGGTAGAGGCGTATCAAGATCGACAAGGCGAGATGGTAAGCGGCATCGTGAAGCGCGTCGATCGCGGCAACGTCATTGTTGATCTTGGTGGCAACGCGGAAGCATTAATTCAGCGAGACGAGATGATTCCGCGCGAAGCTGTGCGTGCTGGCGATCGCTTGCGGGCCTTTCTACGGGACGTGCGCGCCGAAGCTCGAGGTCCACAGGTATTTTTAAGTCGTACGGCGCCGCAGTTGCTGATTGAGTTATTCAAACTAGAGGTGCCGGAGATCAGTGAAGGGCTGATCGAAATCGCAGCGGCCGCTCGTGATCCGGGGTCAAGAGCCAAGATTGCGGTAAAGTCTAATGATCCGCGCATTGATCCCATTGGGGCCTGTGTTGGCATGCGTGGTTCACGTGTGCAGGCCGTATCCAACGAGCTTTACGGTGAGCGCGTTGATATCATCCTGTGGGATGAGAATCCCGCTCAATACGTAATCAATGCGATGGCACCCGCCGAAGTTGTTTCCATCATGGTGGATGAGGACGCTCATAGCATGGATGTTGCAGTGGACGAGAGTCATCTATCACAAGCGATCGGACGTGGCGGGCAGAATGTGAAGCTAGCGAGTGAGCTCAGCGGCTGGGAGCTGAACGTAATGTCCGAAGCCCAGGCGGCGGAAAAGGGCGAAGCAGAGGCACAATCGTTGCAGCAAATGTTTATGGAACACCTCGACGTTGATGAGGAAGTCGCTTCTATCCTTGCCCAGGAGGGCTTCTCCAGTGTTGAGGAAGTCGCCTACGTGCCGGTAAACGAAATGCTAGACGTCGAAGAATTTGATGCAGACCTTGTCGAGGAATTGCGCGGGCGCGCACGCGACGTGATGTTGACAAGGGCAATTGCGAGTGAAGAACAATTAGCCGATGCTAAACCGGCAGAAGACCTGTTAACGATGGACGGGATGGATGAAGAGCTTGCATATGTTCTGGCTAGCCGTGGCATTGTGACAATGGAAGATTTGGCCGAACAGGCTGTCGACGACCTTATGGAGGTTGAGGGTATGGACAAAGAGCGCGCCGGCCAACTGATCATGACGGCTCGTGCGCCTTGGTTTGCAAAAGAGGAGCAGGGCCAAAGTGACGGGAGAGAAAGCGATGCCTGAAGTGACGGTTACGGAATTTGCCGAGGTCGTCGGAATCCCCGTCGAACGGCTGCTTGCACAGCTTGATGAAGCAGGTTTGGCTAGCAAATCGGCCGAGGACAAAATTAGCGATAAAGAAAAGTCACAATTGTTGACGTATTTGCGGCGCCAGCACGGAAAGGCCGACGAGAGTGCGACTGAGCCTAAAAAGATCACCTTACGACGTAAGACACTGAGTGAAATCAGGGTGCCTACTACGGCCCCGGGCCGATCGCGGACTCTGCGCCCCCCGCGCGCTGGTCGTTCCAAGACTGTAAGTGTTGAATTTCGCAAGCGGCGAACGTACGTCAAGAGGAGCCATCTTCTAGAGGAAGAGACGCAGCGTGTTGCAAGGGAGGTGCTGGAAAAAGAGCAACAGGATGCAATGGAAGAGGTAAAGGCCCGTGAACCAGAATTGGTAGCGGAAGCAGAGCCAGCTGAGGCATTAGCCGGTGCCGCTGAAATACCGGCCAAGGAGGCAATACCACCTGCAGAAATAGAGGCAAAAACCGCGGATGAGGCGATCCTTGAGATTGCGAGCCATGGTCAAGCCCTTGAGAGTGAGGTAGTGGAACCGCCTTCCGATGTGCACGAGGTGGAACCTGTGCCGGATGAGACGCAGGAAACCTCCTTAGAGGAAGGCAAGCCAACCCGTTACGGTCGTGAAAAGCTTCACGTTGCAACTGAAAAGTCGGGCCGCCGCAGGAAGAAGCGGCGCGTCAGACCCATTGTTGCGCGCCCGACAACGCAGCACGGGTTTGAGAAACCGACTGCCCCAGTGGTGCGCGAGGTGGCTATCCCAGAGACCATCACCGTAGCGGACCTTGCCCAGAGGATGTCCGTGAAGGTCCCCGAGGTCATTAAGTTAATGATGGGACTGGGTAGCATGGTTACTATTAATCAATTGATTGATCAGGAGACCGCCACCGCGGTCGTTGAAGAGATGGGGCACATACCGAAGCTCCAGAAGGAGGATGCACTGGAAGCGGAGATTGTTCAGGCGACCCGTCCGCAGGGCGAGGCCACCACGCGAGCCCCCATCGTGACGATTATGGGCCATGTGGACCATGGCAAGACTTCGCTCTTGGACTACATCCGGCGTACAAAGGTAACCGCCGGAGAAGCAGGCGGGATCACCCAGCACATTGGGGCGTATCACGCCACGACTTCGAAGGGAACCGTGACGTTCCTCGATACGCCAGGCCATGAGGCTTTCACAGCGATGCGGGCCCGCGGTGCTAAGGTGACAGATATCGTGGTGCTGGTTGTGGCAGCCGATGACGGTGTGATGCCTCAGACCGTTGAAGCCATTCAACATGCGAAGGCCGCAAAAGTGCCCTTGATCATCGCGATCAATAAGATTGATAAGCCAGAGGCGGATCCTGAGCGGGTAACGCAGGAGCTTTCAAAGCACGAGGTCATTCCTGAGGCCTGGGGCGGGGATACGATTTTCGTCAATGTCTCGGCTAAGACAGGCCAAGGCGTCGATGAACTGTTGGATTCGATCTTGCTTCAGGCGGAGGTTATGGAACTTCGCGCCGTCAATGAAGGTCCGGCGTCGGGAGTCGTGATTGAGTCACGATTGGATAAGGGGCAGGGTCCTGTGGCAACGATGCTTGTGCAAAATGGCGTGTTAAACAGAGGAGATATTATCCTAAGCGGCCATGAATTTGGTCGCGTCCGTGCCATGATGGATGAGGCCGGCAAACCTATCTTCACAGCGGGCCCGTCGATGCCAGTAGAGGTCCTTGGCCTTTCTGGCACGCCGAATGCCGGGGATGAAGTGATCGTCGTTTCGGATGAACGCAAGGCGCGCGAGATTGCCATGTTCCGTCAAGGTCGATACCGTGAGGTCAAGTTAGCGCAGCAACAGCCAGACAGATTGGAGGATGTCTTCTCACAGATGGAGGAGGAGGGTAAGGCCGGAATTTTAACCTTGCTCATTAAAGCCGACGTTCATGGTTCTTCAGAAGCGCTTGTGGACGCATTGACGAAGTTATCTCATGATGAAGTTCGCGTTGAAGTCGTCGCAAGCGGTGTTGGTGGCATAACCGAGTCGGATATTAATCTTGCTATGGTGTCTAGTGCGACTGTCATCGGTTTCAATGTGCGAGCTGATGCGGCAGCGCGCAAGCTGGTTGCTGAAGAAGGAATCGATTTGCGCTATTACAGTGTGATATACGACGTTATTGATGACGTTAGAAATGCCCTTAGCGGGCTGCTAAAGCCAGAGGTTAAGGAACAGATAATCGGTGTTGCTGAGGTACGCGAGGTCTTTCGGTCACCTAAACTTGGTGCGATTGCGGGCTGCTTGGTCTTGTCTGGGGTTGTGCGGCGGAATAATTCAATCCGTGTGTTAAGGGACAATGTAGTCATATATGAGGGGGAACTTGAGTCTTTGAGGCGTTTCAAGGACGATGCCAATGAAGTAAAGTCAGGCACAGAGTGTGGTATCGGCGTCAAAAACTATAACGATGTCCATGTTGGTGATCAGATCGAAGTGTACGAGCGCGTCGAGGTAGCCCGTGCACTGTAGTTGGGGAAATGCCTAACGAATTTAGCCGCGCGCGACGGGTCGCTGACCTGGTGCAGCGTGAACTGGCTGTGCTAATTCAGCGCGAATTAAATGAACCACGGCTTGGGCTGGTGACCGTTTCGGCTACTGAGATCAGTGATGATCTCGCCTACGCTAAGGTTTATGTTACATCCTTGGGTAATGAGGCCGATACCGAAGAAGTATTGGAAACGCTGAATAACGCAGCAGGCTTATTCCGGCGTCGACTTGCCCAGCGCTTGTCGTTGCGGATCGTGCCCAAGCTTAGATTTTTCTTCGATGAATCCATTGGTCGGGGGCGGCGCTTGTCTGCCTTGATAGACGAAGTGTGCCATGCATCGAGTGCTGAGTCGTGCGAATCGAACAAGCCCACAGGTCAGGGGAAAAAACAAACTGGATGAGCCGCGCGCGTAGAAGCAGTTGTCGGGATGTCCACGGCATTCTCTTGTTAGACAAACCGGAAGGTATCGGATCAAACACGGCACTACAGCGCGTCAAAAGGTTATATAATGCGCGCAAAGCCGGTCATACCGGGAGTCTTGATCTGTTAGCCAGCGGTTTGCTTCCGATCTGTCTTGGTGAGGCAACCAAGCTGTCTGGATTTCTGTTGAATGCAGACAAACACTATCGTGCAACATTTAAGCTAGGGGTTGTTACCAGCACCGGAGATGCGAACGGCGCGCAGATTGCGACACATCGCGTACCGGTGTTGAACGTAAAGCAACTCACAGCGATTCTTAAGGAATTCATCGGCCAGATTAAACAAGTCCCACCCATGTACTCGGCCATTAAACACCAGGGCAAACCCCTGTATAAATTGGCTTACCAGGGAATTGTTGTAGAGCGGAAGCCACGCACGATCACAATTCATGCGCTTGATCTATTGGAGATCAAGGACGATCTCATTGAGGTGGAGATTCGTTGCTCCAAAGGGACATATGTTCGGACGCTTGCCGAAGATGTTGGTAGGGCATTGGGATGCGGGGGACATGTTTGTGCATTAAGGCGACTTGGTGCGGGTCCATTTGAGGCCTCTCAGATGGTCGCGCTGGATATACTAGAAGGTCTAGAGCATGAAGGACTAGAGGCGCTGGATGCCAAACTCGTTTCTATGGACAAGGCGCTTGCACACAGGCCTGCTGTTGTCTTGTCAGAGGATGGTGCCTATTACCTGCGCATGGGGCAGCCGGTGGTGGTGCCTCATGCTCCGACCGAAGGTTGGGTCCGTTTGTATAGTCATGCAAGCTCTTTCCTTGGGGTTGGTGAAGTGCTTGACGATGGTCGCGTCGCGCCGCGCCGCTTGATTAACGCGTAATGGCGAATGGGAACGGTTAGCTGATTTAAGAAGGACACTGGCGGGGCAAGAGAGCAATGAATAGGGTTTCTCTTGTTCGCCTGACGGCGCACGAGTACAATACGCGCCAGATTTTACTAGGTTATTGAGAGTGTTAAATGGCCCTCAGTACTCAGCAAAAAGCCGATATTGTAAAAGACTATCAACGCTCGAGAACGGATACCGGGTCGCCCGAGGTACAAGCGGCGCTGCTTACGGCCGGGATTGGTGGGCTATCACAGCATTTCAAGACACACATCCATGATCATCATTCCCGGCAAGGCCTCCTTAGGATGGTAAATCGGCGGCGTAAGCTGCTGGATTATTTAAAAAGTAGAGATGTTAAACGCTATCGTGAACTCATCGGGCGCTTAGGGTTGCGCAAATGAGATGAGGCTTGTCACATTCGACGTTTGCGATAGTTACCTGTTTCCTTCCCAATCATTCCGCAAGGTGTATCCATGACTGTAGTGATGAAAGCCTTTCAATACGGTGAAAGTACCGTGGCACTGGAAACCGGCGAGATTGCTCGGCAAGCCTCCGGTGCTGTAATGGCAAGCATGGGCGAGACGCTTGTGCTGGTGACCTGCGTTGGAAGAAAAGAGACGGGACCGGGTCGTGACTTCTTTCCACTCACGGTAGATTATCAAGAAAGAACTTATGCCGCTGGGAAGATTCCAGGCGGCTTTTTCAAGCGTGAGGGACGCCCCAGTGAAAAGGAGACGCAGACCTGTCGTCTGATTGATCGCCCGATGCGGCCCCTTTTCCCGAAGGGGTACAGAAACGAAGTTCAAGTCATCGCCACAGTGCTGTCATTAGATCCGGACATTGATCCCGATATCCCTGCGCTCATCGGTGCGTCAGCGGCCGTATGCCTTTCTGGGATCCCGTTTAATGGGCCCATTGGCGCCGCCCGAGTCGGCTACTGTGATGGTAAATATCTGCTGAATCCAACGTTTAGTGAGGTTAAGCAGTCGCAGCTTGATCTGGTGGTTGCAGGAACTGAAACGTCGGTTCTTATGGTGGAGTCCGACGCAAACACGTTGCCAGAGGATGTGATGTTAGGTGCCGTCATGTTCGGTCATGAACAAATGCAGGTGGTGATTAAGAACATCAGGGAACTCGTCAAGGAGGCGGGAACGCGTCCATGGGAGTGGCAGCCAAGTCCTTCTGACGAGGCACTTAAGATTGAAGTTGAACCCCGCTGCGGAGACCTTATCCGAGAAGCCTACACAATTTCGGATAAGCTCAGTCGTCGCGATAGGCTAAGTGAGATCCGTGCAGAGTGTGTCGAAGCACTTAGCGGCGGTGACGAAGCGAAGTGGACCGAGACGGAAATTCGTGGCGCAATCGAGGATTTGGAAAAAGCGATTGTGCGTGGTGGGATCCTAAGCGGTGAGCCGCGGATTGATGGCCGCGATCAGCGCACTGTACGCCCGATCAACGTTCGTGTTGGGCTATTGCCCCGGACGCATGGTTCGGCGCTCTTCACACGCGGTGAAACACAAGCCTTGGTGACAACGGCCCTCGGCACTGACCGGGATGCCCAGGTGATCGATGCGATTGAGGGCGAGCGAAAAGAAGCCTTCATGTTGCACTATAATTTTCCGCCGTACTGCGTTGGCGAGACTGGTCGAATCGGTTCACCGAAACGTCGCGAGATTGGTCATGGGCGACTTGCAAAAAGGGGCATTCGAGCCGTGATGCCGAGTCCCGAAGAGTTTCCGTACGTAATTCGTGTGGTGTCTGAGATAACGGAATCGAATGGCTCAAGCTCTATGGCAACCGTTTGTGGGACCAGCCTGTCATTGATGGACGCCGGCGTTCCGATTAAAGGACCGGTGGCAGGGATCGCGATGGGGCTGATTAAAGATGGCGACAAGTACGTGGTGTTGTCGGATATCGTGGGTGATGAGGATCATCTTGGGGATATGGATTTTAAAGTCGCAGGGACAGCTGAGGGCATCACCGCACTTCAGATGGATATCAAGATTGACGGCATCACGAGGGATATTATGGAGGTCGCTTTGCAACAGGCCAAGGAAGGGCGCCTACATATTTTGAATGAGATGGGTAGGGTGATTTCGGAACCGCGGGGAGAAATGTCTGAATATGCTCCACGGATTACTACCGTTAAGATCGATCCGGAGAAAATCCGCGACGTAATTGGTAAAGGTGGTTCGACTATTCGTGCCATAACTGAGGCTACCGGCGCTATCATCGATATCAATGATGATGGCACGGTTAAGATCGCCGCCGTTGATAAGGCAGCCGGTGAAGAAGCCCGTCGTCGTATCGAGCAAATAACAGCGGAAATTCAGGTAGGCATGATTTATGAAGGGCGCGTGGCCAAGCTAATGGACTTTGGTGCGTTTGTGAACATTCTTCCAGGGAAGGACGGCCTTGTGCATATTTCACAGATCTCGGATGAACGGGTTGAACATGTCAGTGATAAGCTAACTGAAGGCGAAATCGTCAAGGTCAAAGTCCTGGAAGTCGACAGACAAGGGCGCGTGCGCCTCAGCATGAAAGCGGTCAGCTAGCTAGAGTAACCACCGGGCATTCAATCCCGATATGATGATAAAAGGGGGCGCAGCCCCTTTTTTAGTGCGCCATCTTTGGCCGTCTAGACCTGAAGACTCTTTTAATGGTAATTTTGTCAGTCTGGGTTTTCAAGTTGTACCTATCCGTTAACCCCTAACTTACTTTGCTGCGTTTCATTGTCTATAGGCCGATGGTTTGTGTACAGGCTATCGTACTTGCATGGACTTCCAGTAAGGGTGGGGGTTCTGTCATTTATTTCGGTTGGTGTCTGTTATCAGTGGCCTTCGAGTTCCGGCGGGTAACGTTTGATCGGCATCGTTGCGAGCATCGATCTCTCTCTGTATCAGGATCGACAATTAACGTTAAACTAAGACCCTATGGACAATGAAGTCGGTGATGAAACGCTGATGATTAGGTATCAAAATGGTGATGCTCGAGCATTTGAAGTTCTCTACGGTAGGCACAAGGGGCGGCTGTATCGTTATCTATTGAGGCAGTGTGGTAATCAAAGCGTAGCGGATGAACTGTTTCAGGATGTGTGGATGAAGCTCATCGGGGCACGGGATCGTTATGAAGTCCGTGCGAAGTTTGGGACCTATCTCTATCACCTGGCCCACAATCGGGTGGTTGATTTCTTCCGCCGACAGGCCAAGGTAAATCCCAGCTCGTATTCTCACGAGGATTGTCCACAAGTCGAAGACATCCCTTGCAGTCAATGCAATCAACCTGATGTTCGCGAGGAAGTAAGGCAACAGTCAAACCGATTGTTGGAATTGATTGAAGAGCTACCAGAGGTGCAGCGGGAGGCCTTTCTCCTTAAGGAGGAAGCAGGCATGAGCGTCGTTGAGATTGCTGCGGTGATGGGTGTCAACCCGGAAACAGCGAAGAGTAGATTGCGCTACGCGATTGCAAAGTTGCGCAAGGGTCTCGGAGAGGTCGTGTGAACAGTCAGGATCCAAAAGACCGAGCCTTCGAGGAGTATCTTCAAGGTCAATCGAAGTATTCGCGGCTTTATCAAGCGTTGGATAAGATTGAGCCTAAGGGCCACGTTGATGCGACCATACTTGCTGCTGCACGGCGTGCAGTCGGGTCGCGCCCATGGGTTGCAAGCAGGCAGTTTTTATCGAAATGGGGAGGGCCCGTTAAGATCGCGGCAGTCTTGACATTGTGTGTTGGTTTGGTGGTGTTGATCTATGATGAAACGGGGCAATCGCTGTTCGATCAGGATCCTCTTGAGGTGATCGATGGCGGATTGAGGGAGCGAATAATTGTAAGAGATGCAGTTGTAAAGGAGACAGAAGAAGGCACAACCCAGAGCGCTACCGATGCGCAAGACAGAATGCGCGCTGCGCCGCAAAGGCTTTTTCAAGCGCTTCCAAAGAAAGAGGCATCGTTACTGCCATCGGAAGATGTTGCTGATGAGATTAATTTACCGATCGGTGTAGGGAGCACGCTGAAGCAAAAAGGACGGGCAGAGATGCCTGATGCAGAGGTTGAGTTTGATGCGAAGTCTACGCATTCGATGCCGTTAGCGGAACCAGAACCGGTAAGCCCATCCACAAGGACCGTTGCACCCGCTACAGCTGGCCAGCGTGACG
>JAPUIX010000148.1 GCA_027296625.1 Gammaproteobacteria bacterium
GATACGCTTGGCAGCTACGATCTTCACATTTCGAAACCACCGGTTGGGGTCTAGTCTCATCTTCGGCGCCTCCTTCCGCAGCCTTGCGACTTTTGCCGGCCCGGCGTTATACGCTGCGAAGGTAAAGAGCCATTGATCCAGCTCATCTATCGATTCATCCTGGAAGTACCGATCATTTAAAAAGTGCAAGTACTTGACCCCTGCATGAATGTTGGGCTCCAACTCTTCAATGTTGGGAATATTGACGTTGGGATCTTTTGCCGTCGACGGCAGCATCTGCATGACGCCAATGGCACCAGCATGGCTGCGCTTGCTTTGGTCGAGACCCGATTCCTGATACGCTAGCGCCCCAATGATTAACCAGTCGAATCCGTACTTTTCGGAGTACGCTTGGAACAACGCGATCATCGCGTTGAATTTTTCGCGCTCGTTATTTGCCAGGGCGTTTCTAACGTACTTGGTGTTCTTAAGATAACGCTTGAAAAGCATGTTGCCGAGCAGGCTACCCTTTTTATTTTTCTTCACGAACGCGTTGATCACTTCCTGAAGTTTCGAGCTATCCTTGCGGAACGCCCACCCAATCTGGCCTCCGGTCCGTACCGTAATCTCTGGGTGGAGTTTGATGTTGTCAAAAATCTGCGCCCAGAACTCCCCCTTGTAACTGTCGATCACGATCGCGGGAAAGAGGCTGGCGTTGACCATTTCCAGCAGATCTTCATCCTCAAGAAGCTCATCAGCGAGCACAATATCGATTTCCGGTTTGCCCGCTTTCTTGAACCTCTCGTTCAGCTCCTGCAGGCTCTGGTAGTAGCTGCTCGATTTCCGCACGTGGATCTGCTTGCCGGCGAGATCCTCAATGGTGGCGAGTGCGGGGCCCTTCGGACTGGTGACGACGATCTCGTTCACCCCGGTCCGGAACGGATCGGAGAAATCCACCAGCGTCTGACGCTCTGGTGTGATCGTGAGATTGCTGGCGGCGATATCCCCGCGGCCTTCAATAAGCCCCGGTATCAACTGCTCGCGGGGGGTCGGGATGACCACGAGCTCCACCCGTAGGGTCTTCTTCTTCAGCCTGGCGTTGATGTCTTTCTCGAACGCCTTGAGGAGCTCGTAAGTGAGGCCGCGTTGGTGGCCGGCGTCCAAGAAATAGAAGGTCTTGCTGAAGGCGACGTGGGCGCGGATGCGGTGCCGCTCTGCCATGCCGTCGAAATCCCCCGCCCATGGCTCGTTAAACTCCGCCTCCGGTGTCGATGCAGGTTCTTCGCCCCAGACCGGTGGCAAGAGCACGGTGGAGAGAAAGAGGGCCGTCCCGATGACTGCACGGCCCGTATGGGACGAGAACCGGCTTCTGAATCCTGCTGTTTCAGCCTGACGCTTGTGATCAGCAGATCGATTCGTTCCGAGCATTGGGCTTCCTACGCGCCATTGCTAGACCCTCGAGCTGAACGGCTAAGTGGCGTACGTACTCGAACCGCGGCACTCGCCGGACCCAGACGCCTTTCGAGGGAGTTCGGTGTCAGATTACGCTGCAGATTCTAACGTGGCCCCGGTTATGTAGACAACGGGGGGCAAGACGCAAAGGACGATTTCCCGATTTATTTACACTTTTTCGACTTGGATCGGATCACCCTCTTTAATGGTCTTTAACTGTTTGACATCGCCCAGCGCCTTGGCCCAGATGTTTGTTTTTGCAGCAAGTCGAATTTCGTCACCTTGGGATATGGGGGTTCTCCCATAACCGATGGCGATACATTGGCCTTCTACCCAGTAAGCAATCTCGCCCGGTTCCACCACATCCCTTGCATCGGGTTCTTTTGATACCTCCAGCGGTGCTGAAAAGTAAACCTCCTCGCCCCACGTCCGGGCTAAGCTGCGGAAGGGTGCTTGATTGTACATGGCCTTCGCAGTGGGTGTATCGAAGAGTTCAACCTCCAATTCCACCGAACCGAGCTTGAGTTTGATGCGCTGCATGATGCTCTCTTACTAAGTGGCCGCGGTCGGTACTGAACCGATTATATCCCGTCGTTTAGTAGGATAACGTGAAGATATCTTGGCCCGTGGGCACCCAGTTGTATCGTTTGCTCAATGTCTGCTGTACGCGATGGCCCTGTGATGAAATTGACTGTACGCGGGAGCGCCTGCGGTTCGTTTCGTAATCTTTTCCAAACATCTTCAATGTATCTGACTATGTGTTGCTTGGGTAATAGAACAATGTGGTGATCAGACAGAAAGTTGAGCGTCGTAGGGGAGCTTGCCGAGGAGAGAAGAACTAAAGTGCCGGTTTCTGCAATTCCGCAATAGGCTGGTGTCAAGCTGACAGGGTGTCGGCCGTCGTTTAGTCCGCAATAAGTTGTGATGCCTTTCCAGGATAATTGTCTTAACTCGGCATCATCCGCCATGATAAGCTCGGACGGAAGTTTATGCCGCTGCATATACTGAGCGATCGTTTCTGGCAGCGTATGTACCCGGTCTATTGATGCCACGGTCGCTTCAGCAGCGACTAGGCGATCGACGAATCTGTCCAAGTTGGGCGATTCCCACTTGGGCTGACTGTGTATCGCTGGCCTTCGCATGCGCTCATCGAGCGCTTCCTTTTCAGTCATAGATAGCTCTCCGCGCTGCAGGGCGTTGCGAATCCGGCTGAAAAGCGCCTCACGTGGGTTAGTCATCTCATTTGCCCGCCTTGTGCCAGAGGCTTTGGAAAGTTGAACCCTGCGGTGCCGGAAAGTCGCGGCTCCGCGTCCAGGATCCGGCGAATGGCAGTCGTCGAAAGCGACCTTTACGCTTCCCGAGTTTGCCCAGTGTGAACATTGCGAGACGCGCCAGCATTTGGTAGAGGCGAGGTCTCTTGGCGAAAAAGGCCCAGCCGGACAACGCATAGCGGGTTGTTCTCGTGGTAAGTGAGAGCGTGAACTGACGCTCCCGCAGTGATCGCAGCATACGGGTTAGCGGGATCTTGACGGGACACACGGCGTCACAACGGCCATTCAATGTGCATGCGTTCGGCAGGTCACCGGATTGTTCCAGGCCGATCAGTGCGGGTGTCAGTATGGCGCCCATTGGTCCCGGGTACACCCATCCGTATGCGTGTCCACCAATGGTCCCGTACACAGGACAGTGATTCAAACAAGCACCGCAGCGTATACATCGAAGCATCTCTCTAAATTCGTTTGCCAACATCTCGGTACGACCGTTGTCGATCAGCACGACGTGGTATTCATCGGGGCCGTCGAGATCGTGCGTCCGCCTTGGGCCCGTAGTGAACGTTGTATAGGCAGTCATTTCCTGACCCGTCGCACTCCTGCCAAGTACACGTAGAAAAACAGCAGTGTCTTCAAGGGTCGGGACAAGCTTTTCAATGCCGGCTGTCACAATGTGAACACGAGGGAGCGTACAGGTTAAATCACCGTTCCCCTCGTTGGTGACGATGACGCTAGAACCCGTTTCAGCAATGAGAAAGTTGGCGCCCGTGATGCCGGCATCGGCTGTGAGAAATTTTTTCCTGAGCACACGACGGGCTTCTGCAACTAGCTCAGGAACGCCACAGTGCTTGTCTATATCGCCGCCTTGATCGTGATGCGCCTGGAATAATTCGGCAATTTGCTCGCGTGTCTTATGTACGGCGGGAGCAATGATGTGACTGGGAGGTTCATTCGCCAGTTGCAGCACATACTCTCCGAGATCGGTCTCTACCGGCTCGATGTCTGCTTTGATTAATGCTTCATTGAGCCCGATCTCCTCAGCCGTCATGGACTTCCCTTTGGTGACCATTTTCGCGCCCCCGCGTTGGCAAATCCCTATGATCGCCTCACAAGCCTCCTTGGCAGTACGTGCCCAATGCACGTAACCGCCATTCGCCTGAACCTGAGCTTCAAAGCGCTCAAGATAAAAGTCGAGATGAGCAAGCGTATGATCTTTGATTTCCTTGGCTTGATCCCTGAGCCTGTCGAACTCCGGTAATGCAGAAACTGCAGCATGACGCTTGTCAATAAAGCCACTTTTAGCGCGAGCGAGGGCGCGCTGCAGGTTGCCATCAGCCAGGGCACGTCGCGCATTTATTTTGAATGATCGGGTTTCTGGCTGCATCTTTACCGACTTTCACTTATGGCGTTTTCATCGGTCATGCCAGCGAGCATCTCGACCGTGTGAAAACATCGAATGGGCACATTGAGTCGGCTTAAGCGCCCGGCAATATTAAGGAGGCAGCCCATATCACCCGATAACAGGGTATCCGCACCGGTTGCCTGGATGTCTTTCACTTTATCAGTGACTATGCGTTCAGATATGTCGGGATACTTGACGCAGAATGTCCCGCCAAATCCGCAGCAGACATCAGGCTCTCGCACTTCACGAAGGAAGAGCCCTCGAACTCCTGCAAGTAGCTTTCTTGGCTGTTTTTTTATGCATAGCTCACGCAGTCCAGCGCAGCTATCGTGGTAAGTAGCGACACCGTCATAATGCGCGTTTGTGGGCTGAAACTTCAGCACATCATGGAGAAAGCTCAGAATCTCAAAGCTTTTTTCAGAAAGCTGGCTCGCTCTGGCGTACCATTCGGGGTCGTCTCTAAATAGATACGGATAATGGACCTTTATCATTCCGATACAGGAGCCGGAAGGGGCAACGAGATAGTCATATTGCAGAAATGCATCGATAACCTTTTGGGCGATAGCTTTGCAGGTCGCACTGTCACCACTGTTGTATGCGGGTTGACCGCAACACGTTTGGAACTTGGGAACTTCAACTATGCAGTTTGCTTCTTCGAGTAATTTGACTGAGGCGAAGCCAACGGTCGGGCGAAACAGGTCGACTAAACAAGTGACAAATAATCCGATGCGTGGGCGTTTCACTCTTTTAACCATGCCTTGTAAAGTACCGTATATAGCGTAGGGAACAAAGCGAACGAGCAAACTGCACTACGTATAATGATAACAATCGTGGTCAAAAGCCCCTATGACGGATAGACCAGTAACTCTAAAGCGTAGCCTGTCACTTCTTCTGATTACATATTACGGTCTCGGTAACATTCTTGGGGCTGGCAGCTATGTGTTGGTCGGTAAGGTAGCTGGCTATGCAGGGATGTTGGTGCCGCTATTTTTTCTTGGCGCATCTTTGCTGGCCGCGCTTACTGCGCTCTCGTACGCAGAACTGTCTTCCCGTTATCCGCTTAGCGCCGGCGAAGCGGTGGTATCTGCACGGCGCTTTTGCGATTCCTTCTCTATCCATGCTCGTGGGGATACTTATCATTTCCGGAGGGATCGTCTCCGCTGCGACCATTGTACGAGGCTTTGTAGGATACTTTCAGGTGCTTGTGGACGTTCCCGGTTTCTTGGTCATGGTTGTGCTGGTTACCGGCTTGGGCGGTCTGGCGGCTTGGGGAATTGTTGAATCGGTACGCGCCGCAGCAATCATTACGTTGTTGGAGATTGTTGGCCTACTTCTCGTTATTGGCGTCGCGAGTCCGAGCTTATCAGAATTGCCAGCGCGCCGCCGGGAATGGGCGCCGCCAATGGATCCAGCTATCTGACAAGGGATATTCGTAGGCGCCTTTCTCGCTTTTTACGCGTTTATCGGGTTCGAAGACATGGTCAATGTAGCCGCAGAGGTCCGCGATCCCGTTCGCAATATGCCACGCGCCATCTTACTGGTATTGGGTGTGTCAACTATCTTGTATTTCGCTGTAGGCTTTGCGTGTGTGCTCGTCGTGCCCCCGGGCGAACTCGCGCGCTCCGATGCCCCTCTCGCCTTGGTTTACCAGCGCAACGGGCGGTGATCCCGTCTTGATCAGCGTTATCAGTTCGTTAGCAGTTACCAATGGCGCCCTGATCCAAATCATCATGTGTTCACGCGTGTGTCATGGGCTTAGCCGCCAAGGTTGGCTGCCCGAGGTCCTTGGCCGGATACATACCGTTACGCGTACCCCTCTGATTGCGACCGCACCGATTTCAGCTGCAATCTTGATTATGGCACTTTGGCTGCCGATTGAGACCCTCGCCAAGGCGACAAGTTTCTTGATCTTGGTTGTCTTTGCGCTAATCAACTTAGCGCTGTGGCGGATCAAGCAGCGCGAGCCACCTCCGGTTGGAGTATTTCTAGTTTCATCATGGGCACCAATAGCTGGTTTTGCCGCCCCGGTTCTTTTTGTGTTGTACCAATTTGTGACTGAGTTACGATGAACTGTCGCTGCATTAATTCAACAGTCGATGCTAAACGGGGTCCTCGGCTTTTCGGATCATAAATTCAAACACACCGTCTGATTCAGTGATACGTATGAGCTCGTGACCGGTCTGCGCACAAAAGGCTCGGAAATCTACAACGGCATGCGGATCTGTCGCTAGAATTTTCAGCACTTCCCCCGGGCGGATCTGAAGTAGCACAACCTTGGCGCGCAGTATGGGGAGGGGACAGTCAAGCCCCTTCACGTCTAGAATTTGATCAACATGCACCTCTGGAGTGTTGCGATCTTCTGCCAAGAGCTCACCTTTAAAGATCAACAGGGTGTACTCAGTATATTATGCGACGTTGCTTATCCGCCATTCGATCGGCTCGCAACGCGGAGACAGATATTGTTGATGCTAACCTTCGGTTTTTGAGATTTAAGTCACACATGAGTGATGAATATTGTGACATAATTCACGAATTGTCGATTCTGGATTTTACGTAGGGATTTCCTATAATTAAGGGGCTTACTTCAGATATTTTCTCGGAGGGCGCTTAAATCTAAAGGTGCCAAGCGTGAATACAATGACATTACGTCTTAACGTTGGCTTGGTCATACTGGGTATTTTATTCACGGTGTGCTCTATCGTTTCGCTCGTGGCCTCTATTTATGCAAGAGGCGAGATCAGTAGCGGATTCTTTCTAGGAGCCTTTTTTCTCTCGCTCATTGTTGCAATCCTCGCATTCGGATTTGCTAAGGTTTTTCAATTACTCGATCAAATCCGTGTGCAAACAGACAAAGGCGATCTCGACGGAGCATAGACTGTTTCACTAGAAGCGGTTTTTCCGAAGCAAGCTTATCTAGTCGCCCAATAAGGTCAGTACATAGCACGTACGAAGCCGCGAGCATTTGCTCGCGAGGATCAGGTGGGATGGTAGCCGCGGGATTCGAATGATACGGGATATAGCATCCGGCGGGGAGGAGTGAGAATCGACACATATGATTTGAAACTCTGAGGGAGGAGCGAATGTCCTCAACCAAATTGACCTTGAACGAACAGGTCATCCGCAACAGCCTGCTTGCATCGGCCGGCAAGGCCCCTGTAGCGGCGACAGATCTTCAATTCAACGTTCAATATCTGAATGAGGCGGCTGAGAGCGTTTTCGGTCGCAGCAAAGAGGACATAAGAAATCGTCTATGTTCGCTCGAAAAGCAGATATTGGAATGGATAAGTACGCAGAAGAAGGACTTTCACGTGATACTCGAGCCAAAGAACAGCGCGGGTACACGGATTGTTAATACGAAGGTATCAGGAATATGGGACGACAATGAAGGCCTTATTGGTTTCTTGCTGATCGGGAACGATGTAACCGAAAGCAGGCAGGCTGAGTTGGAATTAAGAGCGAGTGAAAAGAAATATCGTGCGCTCTATGATGAAAACCCAGGCATGTATTTTACGGTTGATCCCGACGGAATCGTGCTATCAATCAACCGTCATGGCGCCGAACAGCTTGGTTATAGTGTCGATGAACTGATGGGGAGTTCGATCTTTGAATTAATCCACGAGCAGGACAGAAAAGCGACGAAACAAGTTCTTGAGAAGGTGATCGGGGAACCAGATCGGTTACGTCGTCGGGAAACGCGGGTGGTGCACAAGGACGGCAGCGTACTCTGGGTTCGAGAGGCGATTCGGCCAAGGAGAGACGAGACTGGTCAGATGGTCATTCTCATTGCATGCGAGGATGTGACAGAGGCCCATCAGCTGTCCGAGGAGCTCTCGTATCAAGCGAGTCATGATGTGTTAACGGGGCTTGTGAATCGCCGGGAGTTTGAACGGCGGCTAAAACGTGTGTTACACGGCACCCACACGGGTAAAACTGAACATGCTCTCCTGTATCTTGATCTTGACCGGTTTAAAGTCATCAACGATACCTGTGGTCATCTTGCAGGAGACGAGTTGCTTCGACAACTTGGCGAAGTTCTTAGGGGAACCGTGAGGAGCCGGGACACCCTGGCACGTTTGGGGGGAGATGAGTTTGGCGTGTTGTTGGAGCACTGTTCCGTGGTTCAAGCGCGTCGCCTGGCTAAAGCGTTGCAGAAGGTAATTCGGGATTTTCGGTTTGGTTGGGAGGATAAAAGTCTCAGCATCGGTATGAGTATCGGCTTAGTGCCGATCAACGATACCAGCGAGAGTATCACCCATATATTAGCTATGGCCGATGCTGCGTTATTTGCAGCCAAGGAAGCTGGTCGAAATCGAATACATGTCTACCAGGAGGCTGATACGGAGCGGGCGCGAAAGCGTGGCGAGCTACAATGGGTGCCTCGGATTAACCAGGCGTTGGAAGAGGACCGGTTTCACCTCGTGTTTCAGCCTATTGTGCCGGTCGCAGAAATCAACGCCACGGGGGAACACTATGAACTCCAGATCCGGATGGAGGACGAAGACGGTAGAATTGCACCACCGGGCGCCTTTCTACCGGCTGCTGAACGCTACAATTTGTCCACTAAACTCGATCGCTGGGTTATCCGAACAGCCTTTAAGTGGCTAAATGGTCATGCCGAACATTTGGAGCGGTTATATCTTTGCTCCATCAATCTATCCAGTTATGCGCTTGTGGAGGAAGACTTTGTCGATTTCATCATTCAGCAGCTAACGAAGCAAAGCATCCCGCCCGAGAAGATTGGCTTTGAGGTCGCCGAGACGGCTGCGATCGCAAATCTTTCGAGTGCCACGCGGTTCATCAAAGCGCTGAAGGAGCATGGCTGCTGGTTTGCTCTGGACGATTTCGGTGGCGGCTTATCCTCATTTGGGTACCTTAGAAACCTTCCCGTTGACTTCCTGAAAATCGATGGTGCGTTCGTGAGGAACATTGTAGAGGACCCGATCGACTTTGCGATGGTGAGTTCGATTAATGAGATTGGTCATGTCATGGGTAAGAAGACAATCGCTGAATTTGTCGAGAACGATTCCATACTCCAGAAACTGCGAATCATCGGTGTTGATTATGCCCAGGGATATGGGATAGGTCGGCCACAAGTGATTGACAAGCTCAGTTAGCTCTCTGTCAGGTGGCCTCCTTCATGGAACCGGTAGGCGTCATATGATTCACCTGCACACCTAGCGTAGTAACCAGGCCAATCAAACGCGACTGATCCGGGCGAGGTGATCTTTATACTTCGACCTCAATGTCTGATCCCTTGACACGGACCTTGTAGGTCGTCACGTTGGTCCTTGCCGGTGGACCTAGCGTGTCACCCGTGGTGACATCAAAGGCGGCTCCGTGCCAAGGACACATAATCTTTGTACCATCCAGATCGCCTTCTGAAAGCGGGCCTCCCTGATGCGAACACGTGTCGTCGATCGCATAAAATGAACCGTCAATGTTGAAAAGGGCGATCTGCTTGTCACCAACTTCGACGAGCGTGCCCCCACCCGGATGAATGTCGGTTGTTTTAGCCACCTTAACAAAGGCTGGCATGTGAGACCTCCCCTAAAGCGGTTCTCATGTGATTCAAGGCCTTCGACTCAGGGAGGGTTTGGTGGAAGCGAGTCATTCTTATCCGTCAGGTATGCCGTCGATTTCAGCAACGTCGGTTTGTTCTAGTTTGATATCTACCGCCTTCGCGCTGTCTTTAACGCTCGAAACCTTGCTGGCTCCCGGGATGGGAATGATGTGTTCACCCTTATGGAGTAACCAGGCAAGGGCGATGCAATAGGGTGAGGCTTCATATTTTCTGGCTAGCTGCTGAAAGATCGGATGGTTCGGTAATCGCGTATGACCGAAATGGCCTCCTACCGGGCTGTGAGGGATGTAGGCTATTCCCCTGTCCTCACACATACGCACTAATCCATTATTGAAGTCCCGCTTTTTAAACGGCTGGCAACGATTCTGAACCGAAGCGATCGGCGTCTCACGTAGCGCGAGTTCGAGTTCATCGGGTCCTACGTTCGATAATCCAATATGCAGAATCTTCCCCTCTTCCTTGAGGCGGATCAACTCTCCAATGGAATCAGTGAGCTTTACGTTTGGATCCGGGGCGTGCAGTTGGTAGAGTGCGATAACATCGGTGTTGAGGTCCAAAAGGCTTTTTTCACATGCAGCTCGCAGTTCCTCTGGCCTCGCGTCGACCTCCCATGAGCCATTGGGACGTGTTAGCCCGCCTTTAGTGGCGATTAATACTTCGTCACGTCTGCCCAACTGGGCGAGTATTTTATTTATTAACCGCTCATTATGGCCAATATCGCTAGAGTCGAGGCAGTACACGTTTGCGGTATCGATAAAGTCGCCACCGCATTCAATGAATGCTTCGATGACATTATATGCTTGTGCCTCATCGGGACGCCCTTCCAGGGACAACGGCATTGCGCCGAGCCCGATCGCACGTACTTTGAGGCCAGTTTTATTCAGTTCCCGTCTCATAATCAAGCCATAAGACAGATGGGCTCGCCCACCCGAGCGCCGCTATTTCAGTGGAATTTGGAATTTCCGGTCCGCTTTAAAGAGAAGAAACGATTTTGCTACTTTTTTCGGTATTTCGCGGATAGCTCCCTCGCGAATTTTTTACCTTTTTCAAGCTCAGCAAGGCTCATTTTTTTTGCCAGGATGTCACGGTTTTGCTGAGCTAAGTCGTTACCACCCTTGGCTGCAACGTTATACCAAGCAAACGACTTGGCGAGATCCTTAGGCACTCCTCGGCCAGTCTGATACATGTACCCAAGATGACGTTGGGGCTCGGTAAATCTCTCCTTCGCTGCTCTGCGAAACCAATTTACGGCCAGGGTGTAGTTACGAGTTACACCTTCGCCCCTGCTATAAGCTTCGCCTAAATTATTCTGTGCCCGTGTAAAACCTTGCGCTGCTGCCTTACGGTACCATTTCACCGCTTCTACAGGATCGTGCATCACGCCTTCACCTTTAGAATATGCGGCGCCAAGATTGTTCTGAGCCCGCGGATGGCCTCGCTCAGCCGCCATTCGATACCATTTAACGGCCTCGGCATCATCTTTCTGGATACCCAGGCCTTCGTGGTACGCAACACCAAGGTTATATTGTGCCGTCGTATCTCCCTCCTTCCCCAAAGTCCTGAAAGCATTCAGCGCACTCGCATAGTCGCCTCGTTTGAATGCGGCGACAGCGGAGCTAAACTTCTGAGGCGAGATTTTCATATTCCTACCGTTCGGATAACGGCACGAAGCAGCTGGCCCGTGATTCAACCTGATAGTTTTTCTCGCAACGAATAGCGAACTACGTATAGAAGTATAGATCTTAGATTGCAGTTGTGAAGCTTGTGCGCCTTTGGCGCATCAACTAGCGGCGGGTATCGTGGCTATGCGGCTATGGCAGAAACGACCTTGCGACGGGCAAATAGATACATGTTTTAGACCTGCGATGATCCGGCCTCGCTTGGACGGCTCGTTCCACAATTCCAACAGGCCGTAAATTGCGCCTCCAGTGCTTCGCCGCATTTTGGACATGTCCAGTCTGAGTGTCCCGATGGATCGGTTGAAAGAGCACTCGCCACAATTTCTTGAGCCCGTTGGTATTGGGCATCATCAATGATCCAAAGCTCTGGCCAGCACTCGGTCGGTGGAAGCTCGCCCGCCGCACCGCTAAGCAGTTCGTTCTTGACTAAACAGGAGATCCCCTGATCCTCCAACAGCTGCTTCAGATAATCCGTGAACAGATTATTGTGTGAACTATAGAGTCTCTTCATAGGTGGAGAAGTGCAATCGGAAGTACATCAGAATTAGATCTATGTTGATTAACTCAAAGCTAGCGCTAAATCTGAGTGGCCGCAAGTGTCGTTGGACAGCCAGGGTTTATGCCATCTCGAACCCCTACGATTTGGTCATCTTTGGATGACTAGGGAAGACCGTGCAGAACCCAAGAGGTTCTAAGGGAGCTCCCTTCGAAGAGGCGAAATGAATCTAGAAGGCGAATCTCAACCCGACGGTAATGGATCTACCAGGTAGAGGAGCCACATTCTTAAACAAAGACGTTGCCCTGCGCGCATCTTCGTTCAACAAGTTGGTCCCGTGTACAAGTAGTTCAAACTCAGACCTCCCCGGTTCGATATCGACGCTCACGTCAGCATTGAGCATCGTGTAACCAGGCGTTGAAGTTTCAAGTGGCGCAGTATTGTCCTGTTCGGTCACGTGCGGAATTCGAGGACCCTCACAGATCGCCTTGAATTGTCAGGAGACGGGCCGATGGGGATTATGTTGGCAAGGTCTTCTGGACGGGGTTAACTGGGACTAAAGGGTTTCCCAGATTGTCTGCCACGAGGCAGACAAGACATGGCGATTCGAACGCTTGAAGTGAGTGATTAATGGCATGGGCGAGCGTTGCAAAGTGGGCGAATAGACGGGTTAAGGCCAGCTGCAAGGCCGTACCCGCAAAATACCGGCATCTCCGGTGTTTAATGCGCCTAGCCATCAGGATACGCCTTCACTCGGTATCCGGGCTTGATCCTTATCACCACACCATACCTTGACCCCAAATCGTAATGTTATAACATTACATTATTTTTACAAACCGGTTTTGAGGGATCGACTCCATGAAGCGCGTTCTCATGCCATTTAAAAAGCGTGGCCACCAGCACGATAAGTGCGTTGATCGGGCCGTGTCTGCTGCCGAGTTCAGGTGTGCCCAACGGGGATTGCGCCTTACCAAGCTCCGCCGGCGGGTGCTGGAATTGATATGGGGCCGGCACGAGCCTGTGAAGGCTTACGATGTGCTCGAGAAGCTGCGAGATGAGCACAGGGGTGCTGCGCCGCCTACCGTATACCGGGCGTTGGACTTTTTGCAGAAAGAAGGGCTCGTACACCGGATCGAATCCCTGAAAGCCTTCATTGGCTGCGGGGAACCAACGAGCCCCCATCTCGGGCAGTTTCTTATTTGTCGTGAGTGCGGTTCCGTCGCCGAAATGGACGACGCCGAAATTACCAGCCTGCTTGCGGCAAAGGCTGGGACGCTTGGGTTTCAAGTTGACTCCGAAACAATCGAGGTCAAGGGCCTCTGCTCGGAATGCGGCAACACAGCAAATGGATCGACGTGAAATTGGAAGCTTGGGCGTGCAGCAGCAGTTAATCGGATTGAATTGGGGACGTCGGATACCGACACGACCAACGATGAAAGCGAAACGACTTATCGCACTTTTTTATCTCTTGCTGTTTCAATTTGCGGCATCAGGGTCTGCTGTTGCAAATGAATCAGCGCCGATTCCAGTCTTTGTAAGCGTCCTGCCACAGAAATATTTTGTGGAGCGCATCGGCGGGGAACGCGTACAGGTGTCCGTCATGGTCGGCCCGGGCCAGAGTCCTGCAACATATGAGCCGACACCAAGGCAGATGGTGCGTCTGGCTGATGCGCGAGTTTATTTTCGACTCGGCGTTCCGTTTGAGGATGTCTGGATGGATCGGCTCGCGGCCGCTAACCCGGACATGCTTATCGTGAATTGTCGTGCAGGTATTCCACTTCGGACAATCAATTCTATTGATGGCTCGCCCGTGAATGGAACGAAAGTTCAGGAGCAAAAGGATCCCCATTTCTGGACCAGCCCGCCACTCGCGCAGATAACGGCGGTTCATATTAAGGATGCACTTGTTGATTTGGATCCTGCGCATCGTGAGCAATTCGAATCAAATTACGCCCGGCTGGTGGAAGATCTTGAAACCCTGGACCGGCAAATTCGTGCAGTGCTCGCGGATATCGATAAACCTAAGTTTATGGTGTTTCATCCTTCTTGGGGCTACTTTGCCGATACGTACGGCCTTGAACAGATTGCGATTGAAAGGGAAGGCAAGGAGCCAAGTGCCAAATCCTTGGCAAACGCGATTGACCAGGCGAGTGCCGACGGCATCGAGGTCATCTTCGTGCAAGAGCAGTTCAGCGACACGACCGCACAAGCTGTTGCCTATGCGACGGGGGCGCGCGTGATTCAAGTTGATCCGCTTGCCGAAGATTATCTAAAGAACATGCGATTTGTTGCGAATGCTTTTGCAGATGCCATGAGGCAGCAATGAGATCGGTCATTCAACTCGATGATGTTTCCTTTTCCTATGGGGGACCGCTGATCCTTGAAAATATTGACTTGGCAGTAGAACGCGGTGAATTCCTCGGTCTCGTGGGTCCAAATGCGGGGGGAAAGACCACGCTTTTAAAGATCATTCTCGGGCTGCTCGTGCCGCTTTCGGGTAGGGTTTCCGTAATGGATAAATCGCCTCCAGATGGGCGTGCAGCGATCGGTTATTGTCCACAATATGCGGCATTTTCACGGGACTTCCCGATCACAGTGGCGGACACGGTTCTGTTGAGTAGACTCGGCAATACGCGTCTGATTGGGGGCTATAGGCCAGATGACCGGGTGGTTGCGAACCGAGCGATGGATGCCACCGAAATTCTGGACATCAAAGCTCGTACGCTCGCCAGCTTGTCCGGTGGTCAGCTACAGCGGGTATTGATTGCTCGGGCACTTGCCTGTGAGCCGGAAATTCTAATCCTTGACGAACCCACGGCAAACATCGACCTCCGTGTCGGGGGAGATATCTTTGACTTGCTTAAAAATCTTAACGAGCGCATGACGATCATCGTAGTTTCTCATGATATCGGCTTCATCTCGGAGTATGTCACACGCGTTGCCTGTCTTAACCGAACGTTAGTTTGCCACGAGACCGCCGCACTCACAGGCGAGTTCGTTGAACAGCTATATGGTTCCCACGTGCGCATGATTGACCACGTGCACTAACGCAATCTGGAGAACGTGAATGAATGGCTTCCTGGAAGCACTTGTAACCCATACGTTCCTTCAGAACGCACTGGTCGGGGGTCTTTTGGCAAGCATCGGCTGTGGAATTATGGGGACCTATGTGGTCGTAAAACGGCTCGGCTACCTGGCTGGTGGGATCGCCCACACTGTGTTTGGTGGTATGGGCGTGGCTTATTTTCTCGATAGAGCGCCGTTGGGAGGGGCGCTCATCGCCGCCATCGTCGCCGCGCTGATCATTGGTTGGGTCAAACTACGGTGGCGACAGCAGGAAGATACACTGATAGGCGCATTGTGGGCGGTAGGGATGGCGATCGGGATCTTGTTTATCTCCCGGACCCCGGGATATAACGTTGACCTGATGAGCTATCTTTTTGGAAATATCCTGTTGATTACGCCACAGCAGTTGTGGCTCATGGCTGGTCTGAACGTCGTCATTGCAGTCACCGTGATTGCTTTCTACAAGCAGTTTCTCGCAGCCTCCTTTGACGAAGAGTTCGCGCGGCTAAGAGGTGTGCATATCGAATTTTACTACCTGTTGTTGCTGTGCATGGTGGCGCTTACGGTGGTGTTGCTCATACAGGTTGTAGGATTGATCCTGGTAATCGCGCTGCTGACTCTTCCGGCCGCGATCGCGGTGCAATTTGTGGCCTCATTAGGGCGTATTATGCTCATAGCCATTGCACTCGGGGCGTTGTTTACCTGTGCTGGGCTGGCATTTTCCTATGAAACTGACCTCCCGGCAGGCGCTACAATCATACTTGTTGCGGGCACGACCTACTTTCTCGCAACCTTGAGTTCGGGCCTTATTAGGCGATGGTGGGCCAATCAGCGGGGCCAAGCCTAAGCGCGTTTTGCCAATTTTTCGTTATGACATGAGATAATCCCTAATTGAAACTTGCTAGCAGAGATGCATTTTTGCACGGAGAAAATAGATGCCGATCGATAAGAAGCTGCTCGAGATTCTTTGCTGTCCGGTGACCAAGGTACCGGTCAAGAGACTTCCGAAGAAGAAGTTGCAACAGTTAAACGAGCAAATCGCACAGGGTCAAGTGCGCTACGTTGACGGTAGTCCGCTCGAATCGCCCCTTGAAGATGCATTGATTACAGAAACGGGGACTACAATTTACCGAGTCGATTCAAGCATTCCGGTAATGTTGGAAGATAAAGGGATCATCACCGATCAACTACAAGATTTTTAGGGGAGTCGCAAAGGGAAGAACATGCCGACCTTATTTGCGAAGATTGTTAGCGGAGAAATCCCCTCTGATACGGTTTACAAGGATGATCGCGTGACAGCATTTCGTGATATTAACCCGGTTGCGCCGGTGCACATTTTAATCGTGCCTAACAAAGTGATCCCTACGGTGAATGATCTAACGGATGATGACGAGGCACTTGCGGGCCATATGCTGGTGGTCGCAAAGCGCCTTGCAGAGGAGGAAGGGATTGCAGACAACGGATATCGGATAATTATCAACTGCAATGCCCATGGTGGGCAGGAAGTTTTTCACTTGCATCTGCACTTAATAGGCGGTCGTCCGCTGGGGCCGATGATTCAGCGCAAATAAGTAAGCGGGTGATTACCGTCACTGTCTACTGGTAGCAGGCCGTGTGGAGCAACGTGAATAATTTGTGGGACGGGTGTTGGCCGCGGTGACCCCGGTTATATTTTGATGAAATTCATCCTTGCCATTCTGATACTGGCGGCTGTGATAGGGACCTACCTCTATTTTAATCCTGAGGTCGCCGACCAATGGCTCGAAGAGACTAAAGAGACGCTTAAAGATGCCCCTGTGTTCGGCAAACCAGATACCACCGTTTTATACAAATGGAAAAATGAGCAAGCACAGTGGCAGGTTTCCGACCAGCTGCCACCGCCGGGGACTCCCTACGAGATCTTAGAATACCGGCACGATGTCAACATTCTGCCCTTGCCTCCGGAGCTACAGGCAGAGGAGTAGGCTAACTTCCTCAGCAAGTCTCTGCTGCTAATTTTGAACTCAGCCAGCGTAGAGCGTTCTGAAGCGTAATCGGACCTCGCTGGCAATTGAATAGATCGTGGTGAACGAATCACGATTGATTATGCGAGAGCATGGTATGGGATACGTCGCGACGCTAGTTGCACTCTCTATAGTCTGGATCGCTGATTCTGTGGCAGCTGATGTGGAGTCAGTACAGATCACGGAATGGCGTGTTCCCTGGGAGAATACGCGGCCCCGAGATCCGTACGTCGATAGTCAGCGCCGTGTTTGGTTTGTTGGCCAGGCTGGCGATTATGTCGCACGTCTCGATCCCAGTACGGGTACATTCACACGATTTGAGCTTGATTCCGGTACGGGCCCGCATAACTTGGTCATGGATGGGAATGGGCGTGTATGGTATGCGGGAAATCGAGATGCCCATATTGGAGAGTTGGATCCGGAAGGCGGTGACATCACGAAATATCCAATGCCCATACCTGCTGCCAAGGATCCGCACACACTTGTGTTTGATGAGGGGGGTGATATCTGGTTTACGGTTCAATGGGGAAACTATGTTGGGAAGCTTACGCCCTCGAGTGGCCATATTGACTTGATTCCGGTCCCCACAGCCCGTGCGCGACCGTACGGTATTGTGATTGATCCGGATGACCGTCCGTGGATCACGGAGTTCGGTAGCAATAAGTTAGCCACCGTGGATGTCGAGACGATGGAGCTGGAAGAACTGGCGCTTCCGCGTGGAGCGGCCCGCCCTCGCCGCCTCGCCGCGACGTCAGACGGGGCGATCTGGTATGTGGACTACGCCCAAGGCTATCTTGGGCGAGTTGATCCGGCGACAAGCGATATCAAGGAGTGGCGCGTTCCGGGCGGGGACGACGCCCGTCCCTATGGCATGGCCGTCGATGATCGCGACCGCCTGTGGTTTGTCGAAACGGGCCCTAGCCCCAATCGATTTGTGGGGTTTGACCCCGTTACAGAATCGTTTTTTAGTGTTACCGAGATCGCAAGTGGCGGTGGTTCGGTGCGGCACATGTACTATGACAAATCGACCGGAGCAATTTGGTTTGGCACGGATACCAATACGATCGGCCGCGCCCGCATTCCGTAACGCCTTTTCCGCCGCAATTCCAGAAAGACGTAAACGTGGCGCACCCCATCATTCAAGTGCGTTTAGGTACCGGGTGTTGTATCGCCTTCAACGGTTGTTGGTGCCGGCAGAGCGAATAGGAGGATGATATAGCCAACGATGGCCGAACAAACTGAGCCTGTCATGACAGCAAGGCGTATAGCGGGGGCATATTGTGGGTCGGGGAATGCCAACGTGCCGATAAATAAGCTCATGGTAAAGCCTATGCCGGTGAGAATGGCAATGCCATAAATGGCAAGTGAGTTGCTCTCATCCGGCAGCCGTGCTAAGCCAAATCGAATCGCAGCCCACGCGAAACCGAAAACCCCGAGTTGTTTGCCAAGAAAGAGTCCCAGAACAATCCCAAGGGGAATAGGTTGCAGTATGGTGTCTGCGCTCATCCCTTCCACGGAAAATCCCGCATTGGCGAATGCGAATAAGGGGAGCACGCAATAGGCGACCCAGGGATGTAGTGAATTCTCTAGATATCTGAGAGGCGAAATCTCCGTCATATCCTTGGTTTTCAGCGGGATCAATAAGCCAAGTAGGACACCGGCAAGGGTTGCGTGCACGCCCGATTTGACAACACAGATCCAGATGACGATCCCGCCGAGAAGGTAGGGGGTTAAACGCGTCACGCCAGCCATATTGAGCACAATGAGAATGGCTAAGGGAATTGACGCTGCCCAGAGCATCATGGCGGAGAGATCACTCGTATAAAAGAGCCCGATGATGATAATCGCACCCAGATCGTCAAAGACGGCAACAGCGGTCAGAAACACCTTCAAGGCGACAGGCACTCGGCTACCGAGCAACATGAGAACGGCTAACGCGAAGGCGATGTCTGTTGCAGCCGGGATTGCCCAGCCTTTCATTGCAACGGGATCATCCCAATTGAAAATCATATAGATCGCTGCCGGTATGACCATGCCCCCGAGCGCCGCTAACCCCGGCAGGGCGATCTGCGAGGGGCTCGACATCTCCCCCTCCAACACTTCGCGTTTTAACTCGAGCCCAATGAGTAAAAAGAAAATGGCCATGAGGCCTTCGTTGATCCACAGCAGCACCGTTTTTGAGAACCCAAAATCTCCGATGCTGATCCCTATTGGAACATCGAGAAATGTATGGTAAAGGTTCTGTGCAGGGGAGTTGGCGACGACAATCGCGATTACAGCAGCACCGATGAGTACGATGCCCCCTGCAGATTCCAGCTTTAGGAAACGTTTAACTGCGTTGATTGGCATCTGTACGCTCGCTCCATATCAGTCTTCTGTCTTAGTTCCATTTTCTACCATTGGCTGCAATTCAAAATGATACAGGACTTAATGATCCTTTTCGGCTAACGGCTTGGTTTCGTTGTCGATGCTTGTCAGGCGCTCGGATAGCGCTTTCATTCTCGACCTCCCTTAATGTGACGGGTCGATCCGGAAAAATTCAGCCCATTAGAGTTAGCGCCCCCCGCGCCAGATTCAGAATATACCAAAATCCAATGGGATCTGTATTCAGTAATTTATTTGGCTCTGGCGGGTACTTCAATGACTGTGTAGCGAATATTTGGCGGCAGCGTATGAGGACAGACCTTGCTAAGCTTCTGAGGTTAGTCTCGTGGCGTCTCTCGGGGAGATACAGCTGGTTCACAGTGCCCGCCACGCCGCAGTCTGGCAGTTTCGCGGTTGCCAGCTGCGCGGACAGGCTTTATCGTGCGGGCTCAGCCGAAGATGGGCATGTTCCCCGTACACGCAATCGTACGGCTCACTCTGAACGAGATGGTCTCAACCCAGATCTCCACGCCGTTGGTAGAGCCGATCGTAACGTTTTGATAGCCAGCCGGCCTTTCTCGGGGTGCTAGTTTATACTTTGTGGTACGAGCAACGGGTCGCACCTTTGTTACGGTGGGCGTGGGCGGCGGCGAAATCCAGCAACTGGTTGGTAAGTTACCTGGACCGCCCCTCTCGCAATTATGGCCCGTTTAACCAATCACTGATGCTATTTGGGTATGATCATCGAGATACGTCTCGTTATTTAACCATCTCACACGGATAAATAGATGCTTGATACGTTTGACTTATATCCCGGGCGGATCCTCGCCCGGAAATACGAAGTGGTATCTCTTCTTGGGACAGGTTGGGAGGGTGAGGTTTATAAGGTGCGTGAACTTGCTACCGGGATCGAACGCGCCGCAAAATTTTTTTTCCCAGAGCGGAATCCACGTAACCGCACGGTTAACTTCTACGCAAACAAGCTCCATAAACTCCGTGACTGCCCTATTTTGATCCAATATCACACGCAGGAGCAGATCGTTTTTCATCGAAAGCCGCTAACATTTCTTGTGTCTGATTATGTGGAAGGCGAACTTCTCTCAGCTTTTCTAGTGCATCAGCCCGGAAAGCGCCTCACTGCCTTTCAAGGGATGCACCTTCTACACACCCTCGCAACCGGAATTGCGATGATTCATAATCAGCGTGAGTATCATGGAGACCTTCATACGGACAATATCATCGTTCGGCGTCACGGCCTCGGTTTTGAAATAAAATTGATTGATATGCTCCACTGGGGCGCACCAAAGCCCGAAAACATTCACGATGATGTTTGTGATTTGATCAGGATTTTCTACGATTCAATCGGGGGCCAAAAGCACTATGCTAAGCAGTCACCCGAGGTGAAAGCCATCTGTTGTGGGCTGAAGCGCTCATTTATCCTGAAGAAATTTCGCACGGCCGGTCAGCTGCGTGAGTACCTGGAAACGATGGAGTGGGAATCGTAACTGAGAGAGCCGATACGGCGTACCAGCCATGAGCCAATCTGATCGTGACGCTGCAAGCGTATTTCTCGAAGGGGATATGGCCGAAGGCGAAATCGTTCGCATCGGGGGAGGCAAGGCCGTTGTTTATTCCTCACGCTCCCCAGCCAAAGAAACGCCCAATGAAGATGCGGCTGCATTGATCCCGTTTGATGACGGTTCCGGTGTCCTGGTTATTGCAGACGGTGCGGGTGGATTACGTGAGGGTGCTAGAGCGTCCGCATTAGCAATCGACGCTCTGACATCCGCAATCCGAGCTGCGGAGAAGGAATGCGTCGAGCTCAGGGAAGCTATATTAAACGGTATTGAATCGGCGAATCAGGCTGTCAGCGCGCTCGCCACGGGCGCGGCTACAACGCTTGCCGCAGTTGAACTGCAGCACAGTAGTCTCCGACCATATCACGTCGGCGATTCGATGATTCTAGTGACAGGCCAGAAAGGGAAGATCAAGTTGCAGACTATCTCGCATTCACCGGTCGGCTATGCTGTGCAGGCAGGATTGCTCGACGAAGCTGAGGCCATGCATCATGAGGATCGGCACCTGGTCTCCAACTTTATTGGTTCGGCCGATATGCACATAGATATCGGTTCAACCGTCGAACTCGCTCCGAGGGACACGGTAGTTATCGCCACCGACGGCCTTTTTGATAACCTTCACATCGATGAAATTGTCGAACGGACGCGTAAGGGTATCCTGCTCCAGGTTGCCCGATCACTGGCCGATGCTTGCCATCAACGTATGAAGAATCCTGAGCACGATCATCCATCAAAGCCAGATGATCTGACGTTCATCGTGTTCCGCAGCATGCGGAATCTGTAATTAATATATTAAGTGCTTTAGGCTAAACCGCCTGCAGATTAGGACAATATATTAGTTCTTGGTTGTCCCTTCCTTGTACTCATTGCTGCTGATTTGTAAGACCTCGGATGATTGTAGCGTGATCTCAGCACCGCTGTTTGCATCTGTAAATGTGACACCGCCAGTTTGCTTGTGTTTAATGATTTTTTTCGTATCGTAAGCCATCCCTAATGCGGGGTCTGTCACCTTAATAATAAGTAGCACATCCTGCGAGCAATAATGCAAAGCCGCATACAATGCATAGTAGCGTTCGATGTTCTATTTATGGAGTTTTACTAGCCTACCGTGTAACCACGGCCCTTTAAACAGGTGGCATAGGCTCGGTCATATTGATTAAGCTGCGCCTGGTGTTGTTTGGCGACAGCTTGGTTATAGTCATTCTGCTCATTTATTTTATGTCGCGCACGAACGACATTTGCTACGCCGGCGACCGCTGCACCAATTAGAGCACCTTCCCCCGGGACTCCAGCGATGGCGCCGCCAAGGGCACCGAGGGCACCACCGACTACACCACCTTTTAACCCAGCACCTGCGTAGTAACCTCCGTCGGGTTGCTTGTACGCGTCACGTGAAGTTGCTTCTTGGGCAATCTTCTCCGGATCAACGCCCGTTTGCTGAACGGCCCATTGGTGGCATTCCCATTTGTCCTGATTTTGTTGTTCGGTGCTTTGCCCTTTGTCTGGATAGATGTATGTGTTTGCTCGGACTGTGCTGCCTAAAGTGGCGAAACTTAAGAGTGCTAGCACCGCAAAGGTGAATGCTGTGTACCTTTCTTTCTTCTCGCGCGTTCGAATCAAATGCGTTAAGCGCGCGAATTCATTTGATGTAGATAACCGTTTGCTCATGTAGAACTTCCTTTCTGTTTTGCCGGATGGCTTAGTTGAGTGAGTAAAGGCACAGGTTCGGTCAATCGACGTTGCGCACGTGTTGCCCCATCTTATTTGTGCCGATACACCCAGCGCCTTTCGAATCTCCATTACCGGCCCACGGGTGAAGTCCAACATGCAGGCCCGGTAGGCATTCCCAGTGCCAGTACCACTGGCGAGAATGGCCGCATGCCATTCGTAATTGGCATCATGGTATTAGCATAAAGCTTTATGGGCGCTTAGATTGTGCTGACTCACATCATGATTCGCGGTAGTAATAGCGTCAAGCTCACGGGCCCAAGATCTCTCAGGGTCTCGTCTGTCTAATGATTGGAAACCGCCGAGAATGAGACTGTTGCCAAGGATTTTCCAGCCAACATGTTGTTATTTGCCAAAAATCAGTCACTTAATGGCGTTGTTTCGATATTGGCGTATTGGCTCTGTCCCCGTCCAGGGCCCAAACGAGCCGCCGACGCAGATCACAGGCGAGTCCCGTGCGAACCGGCATAAGTAGTCGGGCAGGATCGCTAGGTGTCTACGGGCCCGTGTATCCCGGGATCGTTCTATACTTACGTGTATCCTTAACGACGATATCCAATCCGCAACGTTAGGCTAGGGAAATCATGACCGTTGCCAATCAAATTCACCGTATATCTATCATCGCGATCTTGTTAATCCTTGCTGGGTGTGCACCAACCACCAAGCGGGTGGTTATCGATGAGGAAGCGGTAGAGCGTGAAGCCCAAAAACAGCAGGAGATCGCGCTTGAAGAATTAATGATAAATCAAGAGCGTCTCCTTCGCGTGGGCGGGAATGTGCTGGCTGGGGCGGTGCCCATGTGCGGGGACAACACGCTGTGGGTAATCGGCGCGGTTTTCATCAGTAAACAGGAGTTCGCACCGGAAAGACAGGCGGCAGCGGCGTCTGTCTTTAACATGGATGACAGAATGCGCGCATTGTTGGTTATCGAAGGCGGACCCGCGGCCGAGGTCGGTCTTCAAGTGGGCGATGAGATTGTGTCCATGAACGGTGCACCGCCGCCCGTCGGTCAAGGTGCAGCTAGGGAACTCTATGGCTTTCAACAAGAACAGACACAAGTCGGCGCGCCAGTCACGCTAGTGATCAGGCGAGATGGTATTGAAAAGACGCTCGTAGTTAACCCGGTGCTCATCTGTGATTATCCATTACTGCTGGTTGAAAACAACAGCGTTAATGCATTTGCCGATGGTACAAGAATTATTGTCACGGCCGGTATGATGCGGTTTACGCAAGATGACACGGAGCTATCCTTGGTTATTGCCCATGAACTTGCGCACAACACGATGGATCACATGACGGCCAAACGGGTGAATTCCACGGTGGGACTATTTTTTGACATAGCCATTGCCGTACTCACGGGGGTTAATACACAAGGTCTTTTCTCAAATATTGGCGCGCTTGCTTACAGTAAGGGATTCGAGGCGGAAGCCGATTATGTTGGCATGTACATGCTCGCATTGTCGGACAGTGATATCGAAGAGGCGCCTCGATTCTGGCGTCGAATGGCGGTAGCGCATCCCGAAAGCATACCAAGCAATTCTAATAATTATCTCGCGACACACCCTACATCTCCGGAACGGTTTATCGCTCTTGAGTTAACTGTGGAGGAGATCCGCCTGAAGCAGGAGCAAGGATTGCCGTTGGAACCCGAAATGAAGGTGCTCAAGGGTGCCACAGATCCCCGCGCCTCCTCCGGGGACAGATTTCAGCTCGGCGATTGATGCGCTAAGGGCTGACTTTTTTGTCCGGGGCTGCGACGTGATGATTCTGTATTGCCTGACCTGCTCAGTCGTCGATGTTGGAGGATGTCTCGCTTGAGTCTGTAGCCGCGTCTTGTAACCGACATAGGAAACAGGTGCAATAGTCGCTGAGGTTTTTCAGAAGCCAAAGTAAGATCCGGAGTCATGTCTCAGAGTAAACATAACCCAATCGCGGATATGGCAAACGATGCCGAATTGGAACATCTATTTTCGACGCCCATACTAAAATATGTCTTGCCTAACGTAGAATCGCTGAATGACAGTCTGAGGGAGTTAATTCTGGAGAGGGAAAAAAGCACACCTTCGGAGGCCAAGAGCAATCAGGGCGGTTGGCAGTCCAGTGGTGATTTCTTTCGGTGGGGTGGTAGTGCCATTAATACCCTGTCGGGTTATATTCAAAAGGCACTGGATATCGCGACAGCGAAGCTGAATCTCCCGGATAATTTCAAGTTTGAGTTTGAGTTTTACGGCTGGGCCGCAGTTAATCGGAAGGGAAACTACAATACGACCCATTGCCATCCGCTGTCGACATGGTCAGGTAACTATTATGTCGATCCGGGTGATGACGTCGACGGTGGGAACAGCGGTTTGCTTGAACTCAGTCACCCCATTAATGCGTCAATGATGTCCTTTTTTCCGGCGATACTCCCACCCGAAATTATAATCAAACCCGAGGCGGGCATGTTGATACTCTTTCCGAGCTATTTGCAGCACAGTGTCCGCGTCTACAAAGGCGAGCGGCCCAGGATCTCTGTACCGTTTAACGCCCACGCTCGTCTTACGGCGATGTAAAAGGCTAGGGGAAGAGGGTGGCGAAGGCACTCCTCAGCGCACCGGGTTCTGGTCCCGGAAGCGTCAAGTGGGCCCGGTAGGGTGAGCCGGATCAAGAAGTTGATCCAGCGGATCAACTTCCCGGCGAGCGCCCTGCCAGGGACGGAAGGGCTGGACTTTCAAGCGAAGCAGGGACTGCGAAGCGCAGAAAGCGAACCGTCGGTTCGAGTCCGTTGCTCATTCGCTGAAGACAAGACGGGGGCAATAGGAAAATATTCCAGTGATAGGAATTAATGAAGTGGGACGGGTAGGGTGAGCCGGATCAAGAAGTTGATCCAGTGGATCAACTTCCCGGCGAGCGCCCTGCCAGGGACAGAAGGGCCGGACTTTCAAGCGAAGCAGGGACTGGGAAGCGCAGAAAGCGAACCTACGACCAAGGGATTATGAGTAGTTGAAGCATAGATTCCCATTAGTTCGGCGTTTGCCTAAGTAGTTCTTTCTAAGCAAACTTCCTAACCCAGCGGGACGTCCCAGTATGATAATAATTCTCGGTTTTCCCGTTCTTTTCTTTGCCTAATTACACGGGAATTACACACGTCTCATTGCCGATGGATAATCAAGCTTTCGCCAAAGCCACAGACTTTTTTACGTGCGATGCCGCGAAAGCACCCCCGGGCCCCCATCCGCGTGCGTTCTTTATATCATAGGGCCACCGTCAATTCTGCGGCCAGAATGAATGTATTACATAGGTATCGAAAACTGCGCGCGAATCCCGCGTCCGCCTGCGGCGCCAATGATGACACCCGTGGGTGCCAAAATAGCGTGTAAGTTGCCATAACGATGTATCTCGTTTACGTACAACGAAGGGATGAGGTGTCAATCGTAAGTCGTGGGACGTTGGGACACTGCCAAGGCCCAAGTTGCTTTAACGGAGGTGAAGCGTGCGAGAAAGAAAGGCTGCCACTTCGGCCCGTGTTATTCCACGCTCCCCACAGAACCGTTTAACTCCACAACCGTTGGTCACACCCATATCTGCGGCGGCATTGGCCCAAGGCTCATAAAAGCGGCCATCGTCGTCGTCGAAATAGTTTCTGGACAATTTCGACCAACGAGCCGCTCGACCCAA